>DATEIF010000866.1:0-11489 GCA_035279205.1 Vineibacter sp. | reverse complement strand
CGCCACGCGGCCAGCCTCGACGCGCGCCCACTTGCTGTGCGTTCCCGGCAGGCTGAACAGACCGTCATGCTCGCCGTCCATCAGTGCACCGAAGAGCTGCGTCTCTTCGCCGCGCATGACATCGATCCACAGATCGGGAGCCTGCCACGACAAACCCGGCACGATCTTCAGCGACGCATCGGAGGCTCCGACCGGGACGAAGCGATCGGCAATGTCGGTGAAACCGGCCGGGCACGCGACATAGGGCGCCTCGGCCCAGCCCTGCCGGCTGCCGATCATGCCGGACGACAAGGCCGGCAGTGCCGGCCCCTCCGCGCGCCAATCCGCCGTGAAAGCGCGATACGCGGCATCGAAGTCGCCATCGGCGACCGCCATGATGCCCTGGCGGCTCGCGCGCCGGTCAAGCACCGCCCCGTCATTCGACAGCAACCAGCCTCGCAAGGCGCTGGTGCCCCAGTCGACGGCGATGAGCGCCGGACGGCGTGCCTCGTTGGGAATATGGTCGCGAACGCTCATCCTCGTACCAGCTATCGCTCGAAATGTGGGTCTCGACTGTCATCCCAAGCGCAACGCGGGATCCAGGGACGGCGCCTGGATCCCGCGCTGCGTTCGGGATGACAGCTGTATCCGCAACCAGCGATTCCAGATACTAGCTCTCATGGCAGGTCATCGCTAACGGCACGCGGCGTGCTAGACTCCCTGCCGGACTTTGCGGCACCTTGCGGGCCCGAGACCGGCCAGGGGAAGGTGGGGGGTCGGCAGACCATGAACAAAATCAGGAAAACCGCCGTGAAGAAAGCATCGCGTGCCGGCCGCAAGGCTGCGCCCGCGAAGACGCCGCCCGCCAAGCAGAAGCGCGCCGTCAAGAAGGCGACGCGACCCGCGGCCAAATCAGCCGAGACCAGACGCCCCGCCGCCAAAACCAAGATCAGGTCCAAGAGCAAGCCCGTCGCCCGCCGCGCGACCGCGAGCACCGCAGCCCTGAGTGCGCCGCAGGCTTCATGGGGCACGCTGGTCGATTCGCTCAATGCACGCGTTGCCGTACGCACGATATCGATCGCCGACGCCCTGGCGCGGCCCATGGTGTCGCTGACGGTCCTGCCGCCGCCGCTGGTGCGGGCGGCCAACATAGAAACCGACGCGCCCGATGGGGTGCGCGCCCGGCGCTTCCTGTCCATGGCACGTGCCTGCGTTGCGGATCTGCACGGCGATCGACCTCTGGCCGCGCGCGAGAACATGGCACGCCTGCTGCTGCACATGGCCTGGCACGGCAGCAAGCTGCGGTTCCGGCGCCAGGGCGGACGCCACATCGATGACGGCACCGGCCCCGGCCGCGGCCTGGTACCCTTCGAAGCGCACCGCGCGAAGGACACGCTGATCCGCTTGACGCGTGCCGCGGCCGATCACGTCGCTCACCGGCTGGGCGATATCACCGGCCTGGGATGGCCCGGTCTGGTCCGCTGCGCGCAGTCGCTGCCCGATTGGGGACCAAACGGGCGCGGTGCCGCCTTTCCGGACGGGCACATCCTGGCCGGCCTGCTGGAACGCAACGACCAGTTTGCTCTTTATCTGGCGCGCGCCGCGTTGCTGCTGATCCCGCCGGCCGTGCCGGTCGGCAACAACAATCACGCCGAATACTGGTTCGCGTTCTGGCGGATTTCGGCACCCAACCCGGAAGCGGAGCAGCTG
Organism: Vineibacter sp.; assembly: GCA_035279205.1. GTDB lineage: Bacteria > Pseudomonadota > Alphaproteobacteria > Reyranellales > Reyranellaceae > Vineibacter. Next base: position 9,800 of record DATEIF010000866.1, on the reverse strand, counting down.
GCGTTCCGGCTCGATGCCGACGACGTCGACGCGCTGATCGACGGATAATGCCTCCCCGCCCGCCGGGAAGTGCATGTCGATCTAGGTCTTCACAACGACTTCCAACCCGCCGTCGAACGGCAGCGTCATCGTCGTAAATCCATTCTTCGGGTCGGTCACAAACTCGAAAAAGTGGCGGTAGGCGTGACGGAACTGAGCGGTGTTGTCGACTGCGATCATGGCGCCCGCGCGCAAGTGGGGCGCAACGAGTTCCACGGCCGGCCGGGCCATTTCGGTCCAGATATCCATGAGGACGAAATCGACCGGGCCGTCGACGACCTTGAGGGTCTCACGCAGATCGCCCTCGCGCAGGTCGATGAACGGCGACAATCCGGCGGCCTCGAAATGGGCCTGCGCCACTGCCGCCTTGGCCGGTTCGTACTCCGTGCCGATAACGGTCCCACCGCCATTGGCCCGCACGGCATCCGCCAGATAGAGGGTGGAAACACCGAAGGACGTCCCCACTTCCACCACCCGCCGCGCCCGCAGCGCGCGACACATGAGCCAGCAGAACTCTGCCTTGATCGGCTCGAGCGCGACCATCTTGTCGGCCATGAAGCGGTTGGCATCCGCATCCAGCCCGTCCCAGGACAGATCGCCCTTTTTCGCCCGCTCGGCGAAATACCGCGTGGTGTCGGCCTCCTGCGCAGTGCTCTGCGCCTGCAGCCGGTTGATCAGGGCCTGCAGCGTGGAATCGGCGATGATACCCATGACGGATCAGCTCCTGCCCTACTCCGCCGGTTTGGGCGCTACCGCCTGTGTCACGGCCCGCTCATCGGGCAGGAACGACAGCGCCACGAATGCCACGGCGGCGACGGCGGCCAGCATCATCAGCAAGGTCGGAAAGCCCGCGGCCTTCACCGATGGCCCGATCAGGGCGACGACGACCGAGCTGATGCCGAAGCCGATCGCCAGGCGGACGCCGGTGACGCGCGAGCGCAGCCGATCATCGATGTAGCGCACGATCATGGCGTCGGTGAACGGAATGGCACCGAAGACGAACACCATGAAGGCGATGACGGTCGCCAGCAGCGCCCAGCCCGTGGCGTAAGCGGCCAGCAGGAACAACGGGATCTGACACAGCACGATCGGCAGGTAGATCCATTTCAGCGGATAGCGGTCGATGAGCGCCCCCACCACGAGCTGCGCCAACGACGCGACCGCGAAGACGACGAGCAGCGCGATGCTCAGTGCCAGCGGGTTGTCGGCCAGCTCCTTGATGCCGGCCTTCAGGAACTCGCCGTTGCCGTTGGTGGTGAAGTTGAAGACGATGCTGCCGGTGACCGCCGTGATGGTCATGATCAGGAACACGCGCGCCATCACCGACGGCGGCAGGTTCAGCATCTTCTGCTTGCGCCGGGCCGGCGCTTCCTCTTCGCGCGGCACCACGACAGCGAAGGCGACGGCCGCCAGCAGGCAGATGATGCCCGGCACGATGTAGGCCATCTGCCAGCCGAAGCGGGTCGCCAGCCAAACCGACACGCTGGCGCCCAGCGCGACGCCGAGATTGCCGACCAGGCCGTTGACGCCGATGGTGAAGCCCGGCTTCTCCGCCTTCTGCACCAGCATGGGAATGCCGACGGGATGATAGATCGAGGCGAAAGCCCCCATCAGCGTGAGCGCCACACCGATCTGCCATTTGTCCTGGCACAGCGCGATCAGCAGGCTGGACACGCCCATGCCGGCAAAGAAGATGATCATCATGCTGCGCCGGCCCCACTGGTCGCCCAGCTTGCCCGACACGATCGAGCCGGCGCCGAACATGAACGACGCGCCGAAGGCGTAGGGGGTGAGCTCGCGCCAGTCGGTCCCCCAGACGCTGGCCAGGACGCTGACCGTGTACAGGAAGACCACCAGGACCCAGTGGTCCATGGCGTGGCCGAGATTGAGCAGCAGCGCGGTCGGGCTGGTGTTCTTCATTCCCTCCTCCGCTCGCGACCGAAGGGCTGTCGCGACTCGTTCGCAACGACTGTAGACCGCGGCCGCTTGTCGTGCATGCTATGAAACGACAATGATTGTCGTAAATCGGACAAAGCCGGTTTGACGGAATGCAAGCGTCCCCTCTCCGCCGCGTCAGCGGGGGAGAGGGAGGGGCCCATCGCGCCAGCGATGGGAGGGTGAGGTCGGTGCCAAGATCAGACGAGACTTCTCGGACAAGATCGCGTTCGTCGCGGCCGCCCATCTCAGCCCGCGCCGCGGGCGGAGAGGGTCGATCCACCAATCCGCTGGATTACCAGCGCCTGCCGCGGCCGGTCGCGGCGATGGCCAAGGAATTCGCCGACGGCGCGCGCATCGCGCCGCATACGCACGAACGGGCGCAACTCATCTTCGCCGCCCGTGGTGTCATGACGATCTCGACGGCACAGGGCGCCTGGGTGGTACCGCCGCAGCGCGCGCTCTGGGTGCCGGCCGGCACCGTGCACGAGATCCGCATGGCCGGCGTCGTCTCGATGCGCACGCTCTATGTGCGCGGCGACGCCGAACGCGGCCGCCTGCCAACGGCGATCCGCGTCATCGCCGTATCGCCGCTGCTGCGCGAACTGATCCTGCGCGCCTGCGCCTTGCCCGCGCTCTACGACGAAGCCGGCGCCGACGGCAGGATCATGACGCTGATCCTCGACGAAATCGCGGCATTGCCATCGCTGGCACTCGACCTGCCGATGCCGCGCGACGCGCGGCTGTTGACCCTGTGTCATCGCCTGCGCGTCGAACCTGGCGATAGCCGCACGCTCGATGACTGGGCCCGCGCCGCCGGCGCCAGCGCCCGCACACTGGCCCGCCTGTTCCTGAAAGAGACCGGGCTGAGCTTCGCCGACTGGCGCCAACAGGCACGCCTGCTGGCTGCCATGGCCCGTCTGGCCGAAGGTCAGCCGATCACCCGCATTGCGCTGGATCTCGGCTACGATTCACCCTCGGCATTCGCGGCCATGTTCAAGCGCAGCCTGGGCACGCCGCCGAGCCGTTACTTTCGCGACGGCGTGCGGTAGTGCCGGCTATCAATGGATGGTGAGTCGCACCTGTCATCCCGAGCGTAACGAGGGATCTCCCGCGAATGGCGCACCATGCGTCGCTCGCAGGAGATCCCTCGCTACGCTCGGGATGACAGGTGTGTCAGCGACGGTCCGAAAACTACACCGCCAGGCGTGCGGTCGCCTGCCTGAGGCGGGCCGCGGTGGACAGGGCCTCCTCGCGGCGCGCACGCTGCTCGTCGACGACCTCTTCCGGCGCCTTGGCCAGGAACTGGGCGTTGCTCAGCTTGGCCTCGATCTTGGAGACCTCGCCTTCGAGCTTGCGGATCTCCTTCTCCAGCCGCGCCCGCTCGGCCTTGAGATCGATCACCTCGGCCACCGGCAGCGCGTAGGTCGCCTCGCCGACCACGAGTTGCAGTACACCGGACGGGACGGCGCGATCGATCTCGATCCCTTCGATGCGCGCCAGCCGTTCGAGCGCCGTGCGGTGCGTTGTCAGCCGCGTGCGTGTCGCGGCGCTGGCATCGCGCACGATCAATGTCAGTTTGGCACCGGCCGGCACGTTCACCTCGGCGCGCGCCGAGCGGATATCGGTGATCAGTTTCACGAGCCATTCCATCTCGTCGCTGGCCGCCGCATCGGGCGCCGCCAAACGGTCCGGCCACGCCTGCGATATCAGGGGGCCCTGCTCGGCACGATGGCCGAGCTTGTCCCAGATCTCCTCGGTGATGAACGGCATGATCGGATGCAGCAGCTTCACCGTGTCGCGCAGGACAATGCCCGTGACGGCACGCGTTTCGCGCATCGCCGCCTCATCGCCGCTCTGGAAGATCGGCTTGGTGAACTCGACATACCAGTCGCACACCGTGCCCCACACGAAGGTGTAGAGCGCGCTGGCCGCGTCGTTGAAACGAAACTCCGCGATCGCCTGATCAACCGTGGCGGCACAACGCGTCAGCTCACCCAGGACCCACTTGTTCACCGTCAACGCCGCCGACGCGGCGTCGAAGTCGGCCGGGATCGCCACGCCGTTCATCTGGCTGAAGCGTGTGGCGTTCCACAGCTTGGTCGCGAAGTTGCGATAACCCTCGACCCGCGCCGGCGCCATCTTCATCGGCTGTCCCGGCCTGCCCTGCACGGCAATGGCCGCCAGCGTGAAACGCAGCGCGTCGGCGCCATATCTGTCGATCAGGTCAAGCGGGTCGATGATGTTGCCCCTCGACTTCGACATCTTCTGGCCCTTCTCATCCACGATCAGCCCGTGCAGGTAGACCGTGCGGAAAGGCACCTCCTTCATGAAATGCATGCCCATCATCATCATGCGGGCGACCCAGAAGAATAGGATGTCCCAGCCGGTCACCAGCACGCTGGTCGGGTAGTAGCGCGCCAGCTCCTTGGTCTGCTCGGGCCAGCCCAGAGTCGAGAACGGCCACAGCGCCGAGCTGAACCAGGTGTCGAGCACGTCGGGATCGCGCGTCAGCGACACGTCGCGGCCATGCTTGGCGCGGGCGGCGGCCTGAGCAGCGGCTTCGTTCAGCTCGACGAAGACGTTGCCCTGCTCGTCATACCAGGCCGGGATCTGGTGTCCCCACCACAGCTGGCGTGAGACGCACCAGGGCTGAATATTCTCCATCCAGCGGAAGAATTCGTCCTTGCCGCGTGCCGGCACGAAAGCGACGTCGCCGGTGCGCGCAGCCTCGATCGGCGCCTTGGCCAACTCCTTGGCGTTCAGGTACCACTGCTCGGTCAGGTACGGCTCGACCGGTACGCCGCCGCGATCACCGTACGGCACGCTGTGGGTATGCGGCTCGATCTTCTCGATCAGCTCGAGCCCTTCGAGCTCGGTCACCAGCTTCTTGCGGGCCTCAAAGCGATCCAGGCCATGGTACTTCTCAACCACCGCTGCGGCGGCGTCGGCCGGCAGACCTTCGAGAAAATCGGCGTTGTCGGCGAGCAGCAGGTGCGCCGACCGGTCGAGCACGCTGATGGCCCGCAGCCCGTGGCGACGGCCAACCTCGAAGTCGTTGAAGTCGTGCGCCGGCGTGATCTTCACCGCGCCGGAGCCCTTTTCCGGATCGGAGTATTCGTCGGCCACGATCGGAATGCGGCGGCCGGCTACCGGCAGGATGGCGTGGCGGCCGATCAGGTGCTTCCAGGTCGGATCGTCGGGATGCACCGCAATGGCGGTATCGCCCAACATGGTCTCCGGCCGCGTCGTGGCCACGACGATGAAGCGGCCTTCGTCGCCCTCGATCGGATAGCGAATGTACCACAGGCTGCCCTTGACCTCGTGCGACTCGACCTCGAGGTCGGAGATCGCGGTCAGCATCTTGGGGTCCCAGTTGACCAGCCGCTTGTCCTTGTAGATCAGACCCTGCTTGTAGAGGTCGACGAACACCTTCAGCACGGCCTGCGACAGGCCCTCGTCCATGGTGAAGCGCTCGCGCCGCCAGTCGCAGGAGGCCCCCAGCCGGCGCAACTGGCGCGTGATGGTGCCACCCGATTCGGCCTTCCACTCCCACACGCGGGCCAGGAACGCCTCGCGGTCGAGAAGCTGCTGATTGCCTTCCTTCGCCGCCTGGCCCAGCGCCAGCCCGATGCCCTTCTCGGCCAGTTGACGGGTCACCACCATCTGGGTGGCGATGCCGGCGTGATCGGTACCCGGTTGCCACAGCGCATCATCGCCCTTCAGGCGCCGCCAGCGGATCAGCACGTCCTGCAGCGTGTTGTCGAGGGCGTGGCCCAGATGCAAGCTGCCGGTAACGTTGGGTGGCGGAATGACAATGCAGTATGGCGGCTTGCTCGAGTCCGGCTTGCACTCGAACGCGCCCGATTGCTCCCACTCGGCGTAGCGGCGGGCTTCGATGTCTTTTGGATCGTAGGTCTTGTCCAGCATGTCACATTCCGCGAAAGGACGGGCCCTATAGCATAAATCCAGCGGCGGTCATGGCGGGTGTCATTGCCCGTGGCAGAAGGAACGTGCAGGACCCCTGCGACGATGCAACCACCAGTGTCCAATTTGAACACTTCGTTTCTTGGGATTTTGACAGCGCGTTGGTACTTTTTGACGCTGTCCCACTAAAAAATTAACCATCCGTCCAATAGTTAAAAATGATTTGCAGTGGAGAACTGCCGGCCCGAATTAGCGGGATTCCGGCACCGGGTAGATTTGCCCGGACGAAACGCCGGCGCCGGCTGGCCGCCTTTGCGTCATTCCGCGGCTCGCAGGATGGCGCCAGCATGATCGAGTTCGCGCTCGTCGCGCCGCTGCTGATTCTGGTGCTGTTCGGCATCCTCGCGCACGGCCTGTACTTCGCCGTGATCCACAGCGTTCAGCAGGTGACCGCGGAGGCCGCCCGCGCCTCCGTGGCCGGAATCACGCCGGCGGAGCGGCAGCAGATTGCAACCAACACGATCAATGCCACCGTCGGCGCCTACCCGTTGCTACGGCGGGACCGACTGACGCTGAGCGTCGTGCCGGCGGCTGGTGACCCCAGCCTCTACGACATCCGGGTGACCTACGACGCGCGCCACCTCGGTATCTGGTCGATGGCGGGCATCGTGCCGCTGCCGTCGTCGACAATTCAACGCACTTCAACTGTCCGCCGCGGAGGGCTGTGACGCTGGGCCTTGGCGTCGTCAAGCAATCAACAAGGGGAATACGATGAGTTTGCATAGGCAGCTGTTCGCCCGCCTGGATCGCCTGCGCGAGGATACGCGAGGCAACGTGATGATCATGACTGCGGCGTTCATGACGGTCGTGCTCGGCTGTCTGGCCTGCGCGGTCGACCTGGGGAGCCTCTATTTCGAGAAGCGCCGTGCACAAACGGCCGTCGATCTGGCCGCTATGGCCAGCGCGCAGGCACTGAACAATGCCCGGCCGCGCGCGGTCGATACGTTGACGCGCAATCGCTATCCCACCCCGAATGCGCTGAGCGTGGAGACCGGAACCTATACGGCCAACATCGCCGTTCCGGTCGCCAGCCGCTTCACGGCCGGTGCCGCGCCGGCCAACGCCGCGCGCGTCACCATGACCACCCGCGCACCGCTCTACTTCGCCTCGGCCATCCTCGGCCGGGACTCTGCCGAGATACGCACGACAGCCGTGGCCACCAACTCGCAGATGGCACAGTTCTCGATCGGCACGCGGTTGGCGGCCGTCAACGGCGGTATCGCCAATGCCCTGCTGTCGCGCACGCTGGGCACCACTGTGTCGCTGTCAGTGATGGACTACAACGCGCTGGCGGGCGCCAAGGTCGACGTCTTCAAGTTCTCTCGCGCCCTTGCCACGCAATTGCACTTGCAAGCCGCGACCTTCAACGAGTTGGCAAATACCACCATGCGCGTCAGCGACGTCTACACGGCGCTCACTGTGCTGGCCCGCAGCGGCGACCTCGGCCCCGGTCAGCAAGTCATCGACGCCATCACCCGGCTCGCCGACCTCGCCGCCGGTACCACGTCGAGCGTGCTTCTCGGCAAGCTGCTCAGCTACGGCCCCTACGGCAACCAGCCGGTGGCCGAAGGTGCCGGCGCCGGCGTTAACGCGAAAGTCGGCGTCCTCGATCTCGCCACCACGACGGCCATGGTTGCCAACGGCCAAAGGCAGATCCAGCTAGACCTCGGCGCCACGATACCGGGATTGGCGCGCACCGTCGTCACCCTTGCTGTCGGCGAGCGCATGGTGACATCGCCGTGGCTGACGCTGGGCGGCAACGATGCCGTCGTGCGTACGGCCCAGACCCGCGTGTATCTCGACGTTCAGGTCGGCGGCAGCGGCCTGCTGTCCGCCGCGACGGTGTCGATCCCGCTCTATGTGGAAGTGGCCGCGGGCGAAGCGCGTCTCAGCAACCTCACCTGCGGCAATTCCAATACCGACACCAGCGTCACGCTCGCCGTACAACCCACGCTTGCCGAGGCTTGGCTGGGCACCGTCAACCCCGCGGCGCTGACGAACTTCCAAATCCGGCCTACGGTCAGCCGCGCCACGATGGTGAACCTGAGCCTGCTGCTGGGGTCCATCAATATCACGGGCTCGGGCCATGTCCGCTCCGGTACCCCCACCCCACAGTCGGTGAACTTCACCTACGACGAGATCCAGGCCCTGACGATGAAGACGGTCTCGAGCACGAACATCGCGGGCTCGCTGATCGGCAGTCTGCTGGGCAACCTCGATCTCACTGTCTCGGTCCTCGGCCTGGGGCTGGGCGTTACCCCTGTCACGCAGGCTTTGGCTGGCGTCCTGGCGACCGCCCTGACCCCGATCGATTCGGTTCTCCAGTCGGTGTTGGAACTGGTCGGCGTGAAGCTGGGCCAGGCAGACGTGGTGGTCAACGGCGTCCGCTGTGACGGGGCCACGTTGGCGCAGTGATTCTTCCCGGGATCGCGGACGTTCGGGTCCGCTCATGAGCAGGCGGCACGCCCCGCGATCCCTCGGTCAATGGCCGATGCGGTCCATCTGCCGTTCTTCCAACGAGCGCACGCCCTCGATGCTGCCGGTCTGATCGGTAGCGCTGGAGATGCCGCAACTGCCCTCCATCATGCGCCGCAGGAAGCCCGGCGTGATGGCCGTCGCGGCATTGACTTCGCCCTTGGGATTGTCGATCGGCCCGCGCACGGTGTAGTTGATCGCGAACACGCCCCTGCCCTCGCCGCCGGTCAGGATCCAGCCGATGATCGGGATATTGGACAGGAAGGCGTTCAGCACGTAGGCCGGTGTCACGGCACCGGCCAAGCAGATCTCCTCGCGATCGAGCAGGTATGTGCCCTGCGCCGTGATGCCGACCGAGTCGCCGCTGGTCTGCGCGTTGCGGATGGTGAGCTTGCCGCCGGCCTTGTCGATTCGCGCCTCCAGCTTGCCGAACATCTGGCCGGCATTGCCGGCCTTGTCGATCTGCTCGACCACACCGTTGAGCGTGCCGACATCGCGACCGGCAGCGGCAGGTGTCGGGGCGATACGGAATTTTTTCATCTCAACCCGCAGGGTCATGGGCGGATCGGCTTTCGAATCATCGATCTGGCCGGCAACATCGAGGTCGCCGCCGACCAGGCCGTCGAGCCAACCCGCTGCCTGCAGCAAGCCACCGGCATCGGGTGACTTCACGTCCAGCTGACGGCCGTTGCCCTGGGGCTTGAGTGTCACGCGGGTCGGGCCGGCAGCGCTGGGGGTGAACTGCAGGTCAGCCGCCACCGTACGCTCGCCACGCCGGGTGAGCGTGCCCTTCACGGCAGGCAGCGCACCGCGTTTCAGCAGAACCTGCCCGACGTCGAGCGACACCGTCACCACAGGCCCACTGGGCGGGCGTGCCGGCGCATTGGGATCGGGACGCGGCGCCTGTTTCTCGTCCTCGAGGAAGCGGGCGACGTCGAGCGCCTGCCCCCTGATGTCCGCCACGTAGCCGGTATCGGTGCGACGCAGCTCCCCACTGACGTTGGTGCGGCCCAGGGCGACGCGGCTCAGCGTCGCGCGCACGAACTGGCTGTCCGGCGCCCGCAGCTCGACGCGACCGGCCGCCGACAGATCACCGGCACGCACATCGAACTCGGTGCTGGCCGGCACCGGCCCGCCGCTGAAGCGGGCACCGATCGTGGCCTGGCCGTCGGCGCCGGCGGCCTTCTCCCACTTGATCTCGGGGATCGCCAGCCGGGCCTGCTTGAGGTCGGCCTTGATGGTGAGCTCGCTGGGTCCCGTCGCGGGCACCTGATAGACCAGCGGCGCCAGGACCACCGTGCCGGACAGGTAGGACGACAGGGATCCGACGCCGGCCTTCGACAGGATGGCTTGCGAGATCGGCC
>DATEIF010000865.1:0-4363 GCA_035279205.1 Vineibacter sp. | reverse complement strand
AAAAATACTATGCCGCGTTCACGGGGATGGCGCGTTGATTGTAGAGCAGCTTGCGGATGCGGGCCTGCTCTTCCGGCGGCAGCTTGGTGACGTCGGTCGAGAGGTCTGATCCCACCGCCAGGCCCTTCTTCACGGCCGGCCGGGCGCCGATCTCCTCGAACCAGCGCTTGAAGTACTTGAACTCCTCGATGTCCTGGCCCTGCCCCTGCCAGTTCACGGTCCAGGGATAGGCGATCATGTCGGCGATGGAGTATTCGTTGCCGGCGAGGTACGGCTGCTTGTGAAGCCGGTTGTTGAGCACGCCGTAGAGGCGGTTGGCTTCGTCGGTGAAGCGGCGCACGGCATAGGACTGATCGCCCTCGCGATCGCCCAGGCGACGGAAATGGCCGCACTCGCCCAGCTTGGGACCCTGGTTGGCCATCTGCCAGATCACCCACTCGGTGACGGCGTACTTGCCGCGCACGTCCTGCGGCCAGAAGCGGCCGACCTTCTCGGCGATGTACATCATGATGGCGCCGGACTCGAAGACGCTGATCGGCGCCCCGCCGCCGGTCGGCTTGTGATCCACCAGCACCGGCATGCGGTGGTTGGGGTTCATCAGCAGGAAGTCGTCCTTGAACTGATCGCCGCGCGAGATGTTCACCGGCACGACCTTGTACTCCAGCCCGCATTCCTCGAGCAAGATGGTGACCTTCTTGCCGTTGGGCGTCGGCCAATAATAGAGATCGAACATGCGTGCATCCTTTCGATCGGGTACTACCAGTGGCCAGGAGCTTAGCCGACCAGCCGAACGCCTCCATATGATGATTCTTCACGTCGGCTTGAGGGTTCACCTTTCGGACCGCGGGCGTCCATGCCCGCACCCGCCCGCAGCGAAAGCGGAGGGCGGCCGGGTCGGCGCTGGCGCGCCGAGGCGCGCGTGGACGCGCGCGGTCCGAAAAGGGACAGCGCACTGCGCAAATCTCGGGATGGCGTGAAACGCGATCACACGTCAGACTGGCAGGCGAAGATGTGGCTTGGGGAGGCCTGTGATGCTGCAACATCGGTATGCCGTGACGCTGGTCGCCGCCGCGATCCTGGCCGCGATGGGCCCTGCCGCCCGCGCCGCCGACATCACGCCGGCGGTTGTCTATTCCGTGGGCGAGAAGTTCGACGGCTCGTTCAACGAGGCCGCCTACCGCGGTGCCGAGCGGTTCAAGACCGAGAGCAAGATCAACTATCGCGATTTCGTGGTCACCAACGAGGCGCAGCTCGAGCAGGCGCATCGCCGCTTCGCCCAGGCCGGCAACGATCCCATTGTCGGCGTCGGTTTCCTGCAGACCTCGGCCGTCACCACGGTGGCCAAGCAGTTCCCCAAGATCCGCTTCACCGTCATCGACACCGTGGTCGACCTGCCCAACGTGCGCTCGGTGCTGTTCAAAGAGCACGAGGGCTCGTTCCTGGTCGGCGTCGCCGCGGCGCTGGCCTCCAAGTCGGGCAAGGTCGGCTTCGTGGGCGGCATGGACATCCCGCTGATCCGCAAGTTCGTCTGTGGCTACGAGCAGGGCGTCAAGTACGCCAAGCCGGGCGCCAGCGTGATCCAGAACATGACTGGCAATACGCCGGCGGCGTGGACCGATCCCGGCCGCGGCGCCGAGCTGGCCAAGGGCCAGTTCGAACGCGGCGTCGACGTGATCTACGCCGCCGCCGGCACCACCGGCCTGGGCGTGCTGCAGGCGGCCAAGGACCGCGGCAAGCTCTCGATCGGCGTCGACTCCAACCAGAACGGCACGCATCCCGGCTCGGTGCTGACCTCGATGATCAAGCGCGTCGATCTCGCCACCTACGAGACCTTCGCTGCCGCCAAGGCCGGCAACTGGTCGCCCGGCATGCGCGTTCTGGGACTCAAGGAAGGCGGCGTCGACTGGGCGCTGGACCAGAACAACGAAAAGCTGATCACCCCTGAGATCAAGGCCAAGGTCGAGCAGGCCAAGGCCGACATCGTGAGCGGCAAGATCAAGGTGCACGACTACATGAGCAACAACAGTTGCCCGCAGTAGGCATGAACCCCTCCCCACGCAGTGGGGAAGTGCCCCGAAGGGGCGGAGGGGAGCCGACGTGGTCTTTGTTATGAAGATCTCGTCGGGTCCCCCTCCGGCCTTCGGCCACCTCCCCCACTGCGTGGGGGCGGGAAGAACAGGGAGGTCGTCATGAAGACTTGGACTCGAAGCGCGCTCGGCGCCATCGCCGCCGCCGGCATCGCGGGCGTGGCGCAGGCTGCCGACATCAAGCCGGCGGTCGTGTTCGACATGGGCGGCAAGTTCGACAAGTCCTTCAACGAGGGCGTCAACAACGGGGTCGAGCGTTTCAAGACCGAGAGCAAGCTGTCGGTGGCCGAGTTCGAGGTCACCAACGAGACCCAGTTCGAGCAGGCGCATCGCCGCTTCGCGCAGCGCGGCCAGGATCCCATCCTCGGCGTCGGCTTCACCCAGGCCAACGCCGTCGAGAAGGTGGCCAAGGAGTTCCCCAAGATCCGCTTCACCGTGATCGACGGCGTGGTGAAGCTGCCCAACGTGCAAAGCGTGCTGTTCAAGGAGCATGAGGGCTCGTTCCTGGTCGGCGTCGCCGCAGCCCTTGCGTCCAAATCCGGCAAGGTCGGTTTTGTCGGCGGCATGGACATCCCGCTGATCCGCCGCTTCGCCTGCGGCTACGAGCAGGGCGTGAAGTACGCCAACCCCAAGGCCGAGCTGCTGCAGAACATGACCGGCACCACGCCGGCGGCCTGGAACGATCCCGGCCGCGGCGGCGAGCTCGCCAAGGGCCAGTTCGAGCGCGGCGCCGACGTGATCTATGCCGCCGCCGGCGCCACCGGCATCGGCGTTTACCAGGCCGCCAAGGACCGCGGCAAGCTCGCCATCGGCGTCGACTCCAACCAGAACCACCTGCACCCCGGCACCATGCTGACCTCGATGGTGAAGCGCGTCGACATCGTGGCCTACGACACCTTCAAGCTGGCCATGGGCGGCACCTGGACGCCGGGCGTCACCGTGCTGGGCCTGAAGGACGGCGGTGTCGACTGGGCCCTGGACAAGAACAACGCGTCCCTGATCACGCCGGAGATGAAGGCCAAGATCGAGCAGGCCAAGGCCGACATCATCGGCGGCAAGATCACGGTGCATGACTACATGAGCAACAACACGTGCACGTATTGATGGGTGATGTCCTCCCCAGCTTCGCTGGGGAGGTGCCCCGAAGGGGCGGAGGGGAGCCGACGTGGTGCTTCCTATTGAGAGACCACGTGGGCTCCCCCTCCGGCCTTCGGCCACCTCCCCCAACTTCGTTGGGGGAGGGATATGATGCCTGACACCCCGCCGCCTGCCATCGAGTTGCGGGCGATCGACAAGTCGTTCGGGCCGGTGCATGCCAACCGCGGCGTGTCGCTCAAGATCGCGCGCGGCTCGATCACCGGCATCATCGGCGAGAACGGTGCCGGCAAGTCGACCCTGATGAGCATCCTCTACGGCTTGTACGAGGCCGACAGCGGCGAGATCCTGGTCGACGGCGCGCCGGTGCGCATCAAGAGCCCGCGCGACGCCATCGCCAGCGGCATCGGCATGGTGCACCAGCACTTCATGCTGATCGACACCTTCACCGTGCTGGAGAACGTCGTGCTGGGCGCCGAGACCGGCGCGGTGCTGCGGCCCAGCCTGGCGGCGGCGCGCCAGGAGCTTGAGCGGCTGGGCCGCGAGTACGGCCTGCGCGTCAATCCCGATGCCCTGGTCGGCGACCTGCCGGTGAGCGAGCAGCAGCGCGTGGAGATCCTGAAGGTGCTCTACCGCGGCGCCCGCATCCTGATCCTCGACGAGCCCTCGGCGGTGCTGACGCCGCAGGAGACCGAGCAGCTGTTCCGCATCCTGCAAGCGCTGCGCGAACGCGGCGCCACGGTGATCCTGATCACCCACAAGCTGCGCGAGATCATGGCCGCCACCGACACGGTGTTCGTGATGCGCCACGGCCAGATGGTGGCCGAGCGGCAGACGAAGGCGACCAACAGCGAGGAGCTGGCCGAGCTGATGGTGGGCCGCAAGGTGCGGCTGGCGCTCGACAAGCCCGCTTGCCAGGCCGCCGGCGCGGCGCTGGTGGCCCAGGGCATCGGCCTGCGCGACAGCCGCGGCGTGGCGGTGCTGGAGGGTATCGACGTCACCTTGCGCGCCGGCGAGATCGTGGGCATCGCCGGCGTCTCGGGCAATGGCCAGAGCGAGCTGCTGGAGATCCTGTCCGGCATGCGCCTGCCGACCAGCGGAAAAGTCGAATTCCTCGGCCGCGACCTGCCGTACGCGGGCCGCACGAACGCCGACGGCCTGCCTGCGACGTTCCGCGAGCT
>DATEIF010000864.1:0-6714 GCA_035279205.1 Vineibacter sp. | reverse complement strand
GACGGGCAACGGGGTGCTATCGGGCTTACCGGACATCACAACTACTGTAGGCGTTCAGACCCTCTTCGTCCGTCCGTCCGAGCGTGACCAGTGGAAAATCCGCACGGGTGGCTCCGCGTCGTGGACGATATGCAGGGGATGTGGATAACCCTGTGGGTCAGCGCAACGGGCCGCGGACGGATGGCTGATCGTCCAAGTTGACGGCGATTGTCCACAGTTTCGCCGAAAGACGCAGGTGATGCAGGCAGTCGATTGTTCAGCTTCGGAAAAGGTCGCCTTGATAAAACTGTAACCAAGATGTCAATAGGACAGCGTCTCTTGCATATCGGCCTGGAATCGTGCCTAGGAGGCCTGTGTACAGATTCCGGCCGGCGTTTCAGACGTTGTGGCGCTCGATTTCCACACCCACGGCGGCGGCATCGGCAAAGACCTCGAGCTTTTCCACCCGTACGCGGGCGCTACGCACGCGCCGGTCGCGCAGGCATAACGCCGCTACGCGCTCGGCCAGCGTTTCCACCAGGTTGACGTGGCCATCAGCGGTGAGCGCCCGCACACCGGTGACGATCGCCTCGTAGTCGACCACATTGGCGAGACGGTCGTTCAATGGCCGGCCGTCCTCGGGTACCAGCAGCTCGATATTGATGCGCACACGCTGCGGCGCCTTCTTTTCGCGCCGATGGACGCCGATGCGCGCCGTGGTGATCAGGTCGCGCACAAAGACGCGGCGCACCATGCTCGATGAAACGGTGCTCGATGACGTGGCTGCCGGTGGGCGCAAGGGCTGGACAACGGATCGGGCCATGACACGTTTCGCCTCGCGTCCGGACAGGAGGACGGCGACCATAGTGGGCGCCGCCGCGCACCGCAATCAGCCATCGCGCCGCAATCGCGACTGCGTGAGTTGACCCCGCAGCATGCCCTCACGACCATGATGGATGTCGGTTGTCGGACGAAGCGGAGATGGAGCGCATGGCAAGCAGGTGGACCGCCGCGGTGATCGTGCCGGCTGTCGCGACGCTGATATCGCCGGCATGGGCGCGGGTGGAGTCGGCGCCGGTCGTCACCGATCGCACGCGCGCCACGCTGGTGGCGATGGGCGATGCGGTCGTGCCAGGCACCCCGGTGCCGATCGCCCTGCGCCTGCAGCTCAAGCCTGGCTGGCACACCTACTGGCGCAATCCCGGTGACTCGGGCGAGCCAGCGTCGGTGACGCTGCATGTGCAGGGCAAGGACATCAAGGGCCCCGATGTCTGGCCGCTGCCGGAGCGGATCGATGCCGCCGGCATCATCAGCTACGGCCACCACGGCGATGTGGCTCTGCTCACCATGCTTCCGGCATCGGCGGCGGAGGCGGGATCCGTCATGCAGATCGATGCCGAAGCGACCTGGCTGGTGTGCGAGAAGGTCTGCGTGCCGGAGAAGGGCCGCTTCGTGCTGCGCGTGCCGGTCGCGGCAGGACCTGCTTCCGCCGATGCCCGCGACAGCCGGAAGCCGACGCCACCTGCCATCGACACGGCGTCGTTTGCCAAGACCGGACAGAGCCTGACATTGCGGGTGCCGACAGCGGCGCTGGGCAGCGCCGATGGCCGCGTGGTCGACGCGTATTTCTTTCCCGAGCGCGGCGATCAGATCGATCATTCCGCGCCGCAAGCCCTGCAGTCGCGGGATGGCGAGATTACCCTGACGATGCCGGTGGCGCAGTTTTCCGGTCCGGCCGTGTCAGCGTTGCGTGGCGTGCTGACGATCACGCGCGAGCGCGCCGACGGCGCACCGCGCACCGAGGCATTTGAGCTCGCCGCGCAGCCGGCGGCGCCGTAGTTCCATCCTTCAGGAGGCAAGCCACATGTGTTCAGCGCTATTCACCCGTCGCACGTCACTGCTGACGCTGGGCGGCGCCGGGGCGTCGCTGGTACTGCCCGGCGTCGCGGTTGCCAAGCCGCAGGTCGGCGTCGCGGCGCCGGCCTTCAACGGTGTCGGCAGTGACGGCAAGCCCTACAAGCTCGCCGATTACCGCGGCAAGACCGTGGTGCTGGAGTGGACCAACCACGAATGCCCGTATGTCGGCAAACACTATCGTTCCGGCAACATGCAGGCGCTGCAGAAGGACGCCGCCGCCGGCGGCGTCGCCTGGCTGAGCGTCATCTCCTCGATGCCGGACTCGCAGGGCTATGTCAGCGCCGCCCAGGCCAACGACCTCTCCAAGGCGCGCAACGCAACGCCGGCAGCCGTGCTGCTCGATTCGGAGGGCGTCATTGGCCGCGCCTACGATGCCCGCGTGACGCCGACCATGGCCATCATCGATGCCAAGGGCACGCTGATCTACATCGGCGGCATCGACAGCATCCGCTCCACCGACCTGGCCGACGTGCCCAAGGCGACGCCCTACGTGAAGGACGCCCTGCGCCAGCATGCGGCGGGCCAGCCGATCGCGCATCCTGTGACCCAGGCCTACGGCTGCACCATCAAGTACAAGCCGACGGCGTAGGCCACCGCGTCGTTCGCCTAACGGAAAAGGCCTCTCCCGGCGGGAGAGGCCTTCAACACGTCGGACGTAGTTTTTACAGCACGCCCAGCATGCGGCCCACCAGTGGGTGGCGCACGACGTCGGCCTGGGTCAGGCGCACGACCGCGATCTCTTCCTGGCCGTCCAGCCGGCGCGCGATCTCGCTGAGGCCGGACAATTCGGGCAACAGGTCGGTCTGGTCGGGATCGCCGGTCAGCACCATGGTCGAATGCCAGCCCAGCCGGGTGAGCAGCATCTTGAGCTGGCCGTAGGTGCAGTTCTGCGCCTCGTCGATCAGCACGAAGGCGTTGTTGAGCGTGCGGCCGCGCATGAAGGCCACGGGCGCGATCTCGATGCTGCCGTCGTCGAGGCAGGCGCGCAGCCGCTTGGGTCCCATGCGGTCGTTCAGCGCGTCGAACAGCGGCCGCAGATAGGGATCGAGCTTCTCGCGCATGTCGCCGGGCAGGTAGCCCAGGCTTTCACCGGCCTCGACCGCCGGCCGCGACAGCACGATGCGCGCGATGCGCTTGCGCTCCAGGGCTTCGACCGCGGCGGCGATGGCGAGGTAGGTCTTGCCGGTGCCGGCCGGCCCCAGCGCCACGGTCAACGACCGGCTCTCGATCGCCTCCATCAGCACGCGTTGGTTGTCGCTGCGCGGCCTGACATTGCGGATATAGCTCTGCTCCCTCTGCTGAGCTTCAAACGGTACGACCGTGCGCGGTGAATCAAAGAACAGGCTGTGCACTCTCCCGGTTTCGTCGGTTTCAGGACGGCTGCGACGCGCGGCACGCTTGGCCATGAACCACTCCGCTACTGGTTGGAGCTAGGGGACGCCGGGACCGCCAAACGACAAACGCCTCCGCAATGGGAGGCGTACAGAAACGGGCGAGCCGGACGGTGGCGAAGGTTGTGGGGCGACATCCGGTACGGTCGGCGCTGGCGCCGTCGTCGCCGGTGGATCCGAGAGGGATCGGAGCCCGCTGGAGGATTGCCTGCCTCCTTCGCAACGCACAAACCGTACGCTGTCTGCAGCAGACTGTCACCTTATTTTGGGAATTGTCGCAGAAATTTAATACAAGATATTGATTTTTCTGCGATTTGGGCCGACGTCAGGCGCGGCCGTAGGTCGACGAGAACGTTCCGGGATCATTGCCCAATTGGCCCAGCTTGCCGCCCAGCTTGGCCAGCGACCGGGTCCATTTGCCGTCATAGTCCTCGTCGAAGATCAGGCCCTCGTCGGCCGGCACCACGAACCAGCCGCTTTCCTGCAGCTCGCGGTCGAGCTGGCCGGCGCCCCAGCCGCTGTGGCCCAGTGCCAGGATGGCTTTGGTTGGCCCGGCGCCGCGCGCCATGTCGCGCAGGATCTCCAGCGAGGCCGTCAGGCCCAGCTTGTCGTTGCCGACGGCGGCGGTATCGTCGCGCTTGTAGTCCAGGCTGTGCAGCACGAAGCCGCGTTCCGGCTCGACCGGCCCGCCCCACACGGTGAAGCGCAGGTCGCCGTCGGTCGGCGGATCGATATCGAGTTGCTGGAACAGCTCGGCCGGAGTCGGCGAGGCCAGCGCCTTGTTGAGCACCAGGCCGAGCGCACCCTTGTCGTCGTGCAGGCACATGTAGATCACGGTCTGCTTGAAACGTGGGTCTGTCATCGCGGGAGTCGCCACCAGCAACTTTCCGCCGATGTACCCCGAGGAGGCTTCCGGCCTAGCCATGCTCTTGGCTACCCCGATCCGGCGCGCGGCGCAATGCCGCTCTCGACACGCGCTTGTGAAGCATTGCGATTGTCACAGCCGGCGTATTTACGGCCTGTATGTGTCCTGTCATCAACTGCCGCCGCAGGCGGCAGTGAGAGTGCGCGGCAGTCGCCGCGCCAGGTAGTGGGTCAACATGTTGGCATCGGTCCTGCGAAGAAGTACGTGGGCGACCATCGTCGCTGCGGCGATGGCATTGATGCCGGCGGTGGCATCGGCCGCCGGTTCCGATTGGGTGCGCACCGACCAGACACAGGTTCGCCTGGTCTCGGCTGTCGACGGCGTGGGTGACTCGCGCACCGTCACGCTGGGCCTGCAGTTCACCATGAAGCCGGGCTGGAAGATCTACTGGCGTGCGCCGGGCGATGCCGGCTTCCCGCCCAGCATCGACTGGAGCGGGTCGTCCAATCTCGGCCCCACGCAGATGCTGTGGCCGGCGCCGCATCGCTTCGACGTCGCCGGCCTGTCGACCATCGGCTACAAGGGCGAGGTCGTGCTGCCGATCCAGGCAACGCTGGCCGATCCGGGCAAGCCGTTGTCGGTGAAGGCCAAGGTCGACTACCTCACCTGCGACGACGTCTGCATTCCCTACACGGCGGTCTTCACGCTCGATCTGCCGGCGTCGGCGGCCAAGCCCAGCAGCGAAGCATCGCTGATCGCCGGTGCGATGTCGGCGTTGCCGCGCACCGCCAGTGCCGACAGCGTCGCCTTCACGTCGCCCACGCTGTCGGAGATCGACGCGCCCGGCGGCAAGGTGGGCGAGCAGGCGGTGCTGCTGTCGGTCGTCGCGCAGGCGGTGCAGCCGCTGAAGAAACCGGACCTGTTCGTCGAGCACCCCAAGGTCATCGTCGCCGAGCCGCCGTCGATCCAGCTCGAAGACGGTGGTCGCCGCGCGATCATCACCTCGGTGCTGGTGGGCGACAAGCTGAAGGCTGCCGACCTTGCCGCTGGCAGCCTCACGTTGACCCTGGTCGACGACAACCAGGCGGTCGAAGGCGCGGTGCGCGCCACCACGGATGCGATGCCGGCCGCGGCTGGCGGTGGTTCGCCAAGCGATGGCCTGTGGTCGATCCTGGTGGTCGCGCTGCTGGGCGGCCTGGTCCTCAACCTGATGCCCTGCGTGCTGCCGGTCCTGTCGCTGAAGGTGCTGGGTGCCGTCGGCCATGGCGGCGCGGCGCCGGCGCGCGTGCGGGCCGGCTTCCTGGCCTCGGCGGCTGGCGTGATGGCCTCGTTCCTGGTGCTGGCCGCGGTTGCGGTCGGCCTCAAGCAGGCCGGGCTCGCCGTTGGCTGGGGCATCCAGTTCCAGCAGCCGGCCTTCATCGGCTTCATGGTGGTGGTGGTCCTGCTGTTTGCCCTCAATCTCGCCGGCGTGTTCGAGATCCCGCTGCCCGGCTGGCTGGCCGAGACCGCGGTGGCGAGCGAACAGCGCGCCGGCCGCTCCGAGCTGGCAGGTCACTTCGCCGCCGGTGCCTTCGCCACGTTATTGGCGACGCCGTGCTCGGCGCCGTTCGTCGGCACGGCATTGTCGTTTGCCCTCTCGCGCGGCGCGCTGGACATCATCGCGGTGTTCCTGGCGCTGGGCATCGGCCTGGCGGCGCCGTACCTGCTTCTGGCGCTGTTCCCGCGCTGGGCAACGCGGTTGCCCAAGCCGGGCGCCTGGATGGTCACGCTCAAGAAGATCCTGTCGCTGGCCCTGTTCGCCACCGCGGTCTGGCTGCTGTCGGTCCTGATGGGCGCCGCCGGCACCCAGGCCGTGATCGCAGCTGTTGCGGCAGCGGCGCTGATGTCGGTGTTGCTGATGGCGCGCCGCAGGGTCGGGCGGGCGGCGATTCCGGCCGCTGTCGTGGCGGCGCTGGCGGTGATGGTGTTGCCGGCACTGCTGGCATCGACGGCGGGGCCGGCGACGGCGGCTGTCGATGGGCGCTGGATCCGGCTCGATCCGTCGCGCGACATCGCGGCCCAGGTGCGCCAGGCCACCGAGGGCGGCAAGGTCGTGCTGGTCGACGTCACGGCCGACTGGTGCGTCACCTGTCAGGTCAACAAGAAGCTGGTGTTGAACGCCGAGAGCATCGTGCAGCGCCTGGCCGACACCAAGGCGGTGTCGCTCAAGATCGACTGGACGCGGCCCAGCGACGCCATCGCGCAGTATCTCGCCGCCAACAACCGCTACGGCATTCCCTTCAACATCGTCTACGGCCCCGGCGCGCCGCTGGGCATCGCCTTGCCCGAGCTGCTGACCGTCGACGCCGTGACGCAGGCCCTGGAAAAGGCGACGGGCCGCTAGTACCTGGAATCGCTGGTCGCTGACACACCTGTCATCCCGAGCGTAGCGGGGGATCTCCCGCGAGCGACGCATGGTGCGCAATTCGCGGGAGATCCCTCGCTACGCTCGGGATGACAGGTGTGTCAGCGACCAGCGATTCCAGATACTAGCGGCCCGTCGCCTTTTCCAGGGCCTGCGTC
>DATEIF010000863.1:0-4362 GCA_035279205.1 Vineibacter sp. | reverse complement strand
ATGAACGCCCTGCTGTCGCGCCAGGCCACCGGCAAGGTGGTGATCAACACGCGGTGATTCCCTTCTCCCCGCGCAGGCGGGGAGAAGGTGCCCGAAGGGCGGATGAGGGGCTTCTCGATCATGCGATCAGCATGATCGTTCGCCGCTAAGTGTTGCTCTTGCTATCGCCGGTCTGATCCGACATCGCGAAGCCCCTCATCCGGCGCTTCGCGCCACCTTCTCCCCGCCTGCGCGGGGAGAAGGGAATCACCGCGTGTTGATCACCACCTTGCCGGTGGCCTGGCGCGACAGCAGGGCGTTCATCGCCTCGGGCGCCTTCTCGAGCGGGAAGCGCATGGAGATGTGCGGCTTGAGCTTGCCCTGGCGGAACCAGGCGAACATCTCGTCGAAGTTCTTGCGCGCCTCGGCCGGCTCGCGGCCGCGCCAGGCGCCGTAGAAGACACCGCGCACGTCGCAGCTCTTGAGCAGCGCCAGGTTGGCGGGCAGCGACGGAATGCGGCCCGAGGCGAAGCCGATCACCAGCAGGCGGCCGTACCAGGCGATGCAGCGGATCGACTCGTCGAAGGCATCGCCGCCGACCGGGTCGTAGATCACGTCGGCGCCGTTGCCGCCGGTGAGTTCCTTCACCTTGTCGCGCAGCTTGTCCTTGGCGTAATTCACGAACATCGTGGCGCCGTGCTTGCGGCAGATCTCCATCTTCTCGTCGGAACCGACGGCGGCGATCACCTTGGCGCCCATCACGGCGCCCAGCTCGACCGCTGTCAGCCCGACGCCGCCGGCGGCGCCCAGCACCAGCAGCGTCTCGCCGGGCTTGAGGTCGGCGCGCTGCTTGAGCGCATAGTAGCTGGTGCCGTAGGTCATGGTGAAGGCGGCGCCTTCCTCGAACGACATGTTGTCGGGCATCGGCAGCAGGTTGGCCTGGTCGATCACCGCCTCGTCGGCGTAGCCGCCATGGCCGATCATGCCGATGACGCGGTCGCCCTGCTTGTAGCCGCTGACGCCCTCGCCGACCTCGGTCACGACGCCGCCGACCTCGTGGCCCGGCGCGAACGGCCGCGGCGGCTTGAACTGGTACTTGTCGGCGATGATCAGGGTGTCGGGAAAGTTCACGCCGGCGGCATGCACGGCCACCCGCACCTGGCCCTTGCCCACCGGTGCCGACGGCAGGTCCTTGAGCACCAGGCTCTCCGGTGCGCCGGCCTTTTCACTGATCATCGCCCGCATGGCGTCGTCTCCTCTTCGATCGATGGAGGCATTGATAGCCAATGCACCGGCGCACGCAAAGGCCGGGCTATTTCGCGTGTCGAGAACGCGCTATGGCAGACTGCCGGGGAACGCCAGCCCGACCGCAGCGTTTACCGGCGGCGCACGGCGTGATGGTGGTGTAGAGGACAGCCTGTGACCGCAACGGCTTCTACGATCTCCTGGACGTTCGTGGCGCTGGCCCTGCTGCACCTGCTCGGGCTTGCCGTCGCCATGCGCGCGTTGATGTTCGGCCGCACCGCCCAGGGAACCGTCGCCTGGATGATCGCGCTTGCCCTGGTACCCTATCTGGCGCTGCCCCTCTATGTCGTGTTCGGCCATGGCAAGTTCCTCGGCTATGTGCGGGCGCGGCGTACCCGCAACGGCCGGCTCAACGACCTGATGCGCGCGGTGCGCCCGCTGCGCGCCTCGGAGCGGGCGCTGGACGCGGCCACCGAACCGCCGGAGCTGCTGGCGCTGGAGCGTCTGGCCGAGCTGCCCTTCACCCGCGGCAACAAGGCGGAGCTGCTGATCAACGGCGAGCAGACCTTCCGCTCGATCTTCGCCGGCATCGCCGAGGCACAGCGCTATCTGCTGGTGCAGTTCTACACCATCCATTGCGACGGCATCGGCACGCACCTGAAGAAGGCACTGATCGAGCGCGCCCAGGCCGGCGTCGCAATCTACGTGCTCTACGACGAGATCGGCTGCGAAGACATGCCGCGCAGCTACACCGACGAACTGCGCCTGCACGGCATCGCAGTAAGCGCCTTCAACGAGCACAAGAGCTGGTTCACGCGCCATTCGCGCATCAACTATCGCAACCACCGCAAGCTGGTCGTGGTCGACGGCCACACCGCCTGGGTCGGCGGCCTCAATATCGGCGACGAATATCTGGGCAAGGATCCGGTGCTGAGCCCGTGGCGCGACACGCACGTGCGGGTGACCGGGCCATCGGTGCAGGGCTGCCAGCTCAGCTTCGTCGAGGACTGGCACTGGGCCACTGGCGAGATGCTGACGCTCGACTGGCGCGCCTACCATGCCTCGGCAGACGGGCTGCCGGTGCTGGTGCTGCCGACCGGCCCGGCCGATACGCTCGAGACCTGCGCGCTGGCGTTCGGACAGATGATCGCCGCCGCCCGCACGCGGATCTGGATCGCCAACCCCTATTTCGTGCCCGACTCGCACATCCAGGCCGCCTTGCAGCTGGCGGCATTCCGCGGCGTCGACGTGCGCGTGCTGATCCCGGGCAAGCCCGATCATCGCACGACCTGGCTGGCGAGCCTGTCGTACCTGCCCGACATGACCGCCGCCGGGGTCAAGGTCTATCTCTATCAGGCCGGCGTCCTGCACCAGAAGGTCGGCGTGTTCGACGACCGGCTGGCCACCATCGGCACTGCCAACTTCGACAATCGCTCGTTCCGCCTCAATTTTGAGATTACACTCGCCTTCCTTGATGCCCGCTTCACCCAGGAGGTGGCCGATATGCTGGCGCGCGACTTCCAGGAGAGCCGCGAGGTCGACGCGGGCCTGCTCGCATCGCGCTCGCTGGCGTTCCGGGTGGCCGTCCAGGGCGCCCGCCTGCTGGCGCCGGTGCTGTGATGCGGCGCGACGAGCACAACCTGGTGCGCCTGCCGGCCTCGCTGCTCGAGGTCGACATGTCGAAACCGGTCGATGCCGTGGTCAACGACCGGCTGGCGGCGCGTACGCCGGCGGCGGCGCTGTGCCGCGTGCTGACCTACAACGTGCATTCCTGCATCGGCGCCGATCGCAAGTATGACCCGCACCGCATCCTCGACATCGTGCGCCGGATCGATGCCGACGTCGTCGCGCTGCAGGAGATGCGCGCCTACTCGGCCGTGGACGATCAGTTCCACCTGTTCCAGGAAAGCCTCAAGCCGATGGCGGCGGTGTTCGGCACGACCTTCCGCCGCACGCGCTTCAAGTTCGGCAATGCGCTCTTCGTGCGCGGCGACATCCTGGAGACACGCCTGCTCGACCTCAGCGTCGCACCTTTCGAGGAACGCGGCGCCATCGACTGCACCGTGCGCGTGCGCGGCCGGCGACTGCGCTGCATCGCGGCCCACCTGGGCCTGTTCCGCCGCGAGCGGGCCGAGCAGCTGACACGCCTGGCAACGGCGCTGAAGCACCATGGCGAAGAGACCACAGTGGTGCTGGGCGACTTCAACATCTTCGGCGCCGAACGGCGGCGGCTACGCACCGTCGGCGCGCCCGCCGTCCTGCCGCGCATCCGCACCTTCCCCTCGTTCCAGCCGATCATGTCGCTGGACCGCGTCTGGACGCTTCCCAACGAGCGGCTGGTGCGGCTGGCGCGTCATCGCGAAACACCGGCGAAATGGGCCTCCGACCACTTGCCGCTGGTCGGCGAAGTGTCGCTGACGGACTGACAGCGCGCCATTCGATAGACAGCAGGCGATGTCCCACGACCGTCCCGGCGCCGAGCGCGAGTCCCTAATCGATCTGCTGGAGCAATTGTTCGCCGGACCGCGCGCGGCGCAGGTGACGGTCGCCCAGCTGATGGACGACATGAAGGGGCGGGCCTACCCCCTGGTAGTGGTCGTCTTCGACATCCCCAACTGCATCCCCACCGGCATTCCCTGGCTGTCGACCATCACCGGCATTCCCATCGTGATCCTGCTGGTTCAGATGCTGATGGGTTACGAGGCGCCCTCGCTGCCGGCTTTCATCGGCGGCAAGTCGCTGCCGCGCGGCCGGTTGCAGGATTTCCTGGTGCGGGCGCGGCGCTGGATCGTACGGCTGGAGAACGCCGTCCATCCGCGCCGCTCGGGCTGGACCACGGGTGCGGCGGGGTTCTGGCTCGCCGTCGCGCTGCTGTTCAACGCCGTGATCCTGGCGCTGCCGATCCCGTTCGACAATTTCCCGCCGGCCTGGGCGGTGATGTTCTTCGCGCTGGCGCTGCTGGAGCGCGACGGCCTGATGGCGCTGGCGGGCTGGGCGGCGACCTTGATCACGATCGCATGGACGGCGCTGCTGATGATCTTCTACAGCGAGATCGTGGGCCTGGTGCCGAGTTTCTGGCGCCAGGTCAAGGGCGCGGTGTTCGGGTAGATGCCTTCACCTCTCCCGCAAGCGGGAGAG
>DATEIF010000862.1:0-2412 GCA_035279205.1 Vineibacter sp. | reverse complement strand
CGCGTGCGGCTTATCGTCGAGATCCATCCACAGCGCACGGTACATCACGGACGCGGCGTTGAGATCGGCGACCGTGAAGCGATCCTCCGCGAGCCACGATGCGCGCGCCAGCGCCCCTTCGAGCATCTCCAACGGCCGCTCCAGCTCCAGCCGGGCGGCGCGCGCCCGCTTGGGATCGCGCTCGGCCTCGGGTAGCACCGAGCTGTGCAGCGCCCATTCGATGATGGTCTTGTCGATCTCGGTGACGGCCCAGAAGCTCCACTGCCAGGCGCGCGCCTCGCCCTGGGGTGTCGAGGGATAGAGCGCGCCGCCATAGGTCTTGGCCAAGTAGAGGTTGATCGCCATCGACTCGGACAGCACGAAACCGCCATCGTCGATCGCCGGCACGCGCCCGGTGGGATTCACCGCGACATAATCGGGCCTCAGGTTGGCGCCGTCCTGGGTCGTGATCGGGATATGCTCGTAGGGTACATCGAGCTCACCCATCATCCAGAGCGTCCGCACCGTGCGCGTCCGTGCCGCGCCGTAGACCTTGAGCGCCATCCGCCGCTTTCCTCTTATGACTTGCCTGAGCGTACTACCACCTCGAGCGCCGGACGTCTTCCGACTCGGCGCGATCGCGTGCGCTACGAGGGACGCTGCTGCGTTGCCTGCGGCACGGCAATCACGCCCTCGCCGGAGAGCTGCGCAACATCGGCGGCTCCATACGCCAGCCAGGAGGCCAGGACCTGCGCCGTGTGCTGGCCGACATCAGGCATGGCGCTGCGGATCGTGAGCGGGGTATCGGACAGGCCGATGGTGACGCCGGCGGTCGGGACCCGGCCGATGGCGTCGTGTTCAACGGACGTGATCTGCCGGCGATGGTGGAGTTGCGGATTAGCCACGACCTCATCCAGGGTCGCGACCAGCGCGCAGGGAATGTCGATCCGGTTGAGAGCCGACACGGCATCCATTGCCGTCAGGGACGCGATCCACCGCGCGACCTCACGATCGATATCATCGACGTTCTCGAGCCGGACCGCGATGGTCGCAAAGCGCGGATCCTTGGCCAGCGCCGGCCGTCCCATGGCCGCCGCCAGGCGCGCGAACGCCGGGTCCGACGCCGTCACGAGATGAACCCAGCGCGAATCGGCTGTGCGGTAGCTGTTGGTGGGGGCCGAGAAGCGATCGCGATTGCCACGCCGCGTCGCCGGACGCCCGAACAGGATCTGCTCCGGGATCGCCGTCATCAGCATGGAGGTCGCGACATCGAGCAGCGCAACATCGACCACCTGCCCGCGGCCGCTGACATGTCGCGCCTGCAGCGCCGCCAGAATGCCGATCACGGCATTCATCGCGGTCGTGTAGTCGCACATGACGGTTCCCGCCATCTGCGGCGGTCCGTCGGCCGCGCCCGTCATCTCCATCAGGCCGCTCATCGCCTGCGCGACCACGTCGAAGCAGGGATGCTGTGCCAGCGGGCCGTCCTGGCCGAAGCCTGATATGCGCGCGATCACCAGCCGCGGGTTGTCGGCGTGCAGGATGTCCGGCGCGCAGCCCAGCCGTTCCAGCACGCCGGGACGAAAATTCTCGACCAGGACATCGGCCTGGCCGGCCAGGGCGCGCAGCAGCCGTTGCCCGCCGGGCCGGGCCAAGTCGATCGCCACGCTGCGCTTGTTGCGGTTCTGCATCATGGCGTAGAGGCCGCGGCCCTCGACCGCCGGGCCGAAGCGGCGCAAGGGATCGCCGACATCAGGCCGTTCGACCTTGACGACGTCGGCGCCCATGTCGCCCAGCATCATCGCGCAATAGGGGCCGGCGACGTAGTGCGACAGGTCGAGCACCTTCAGCCCGTCGAGCGGTCCCGTCATGCATGCATCCAGATGGCGTGCGGCGCGCCGGCTATGCCGCGCGGCGTCCGGCGCGGATGAGACGACCTGGCAGCGCGCCGGTAGCCTCGCCGTGCCGCCATGTCACGACGCCGGCCGCGATGGTGGCGTCGTAGCCTGTCGCGTGCTGCAGCAGGCGCCGTCCCTGGGCAGGCAGGTCGTGCGCCCAGCGCGGTGGCTGCAGCCGCAGCCTGTTGAAGTCGATCACGTTGACGTCGGCCCGCAGGCCCGGCGCCAGCCGGCCGCGGTCCATGAGCCCGTACGCTGCCGCACCG
This sequence comes from Vineibacter sp., assembly GCA_035279205.1. GTDB lineage: Bacteria > Pseudomonadota > Alphaproteobacteria > Reyranellales > Reyranellaceae > Vineibacter. Next base: position 269 of record DATEIF010000862.1, on the reverse strand, counting down.
CGGCTGGACTGCAGGGCGACGGCCTCTTCCAGCCCCAGAAGCGGACCGCGCCGGCGGTCGCGCGCCCAGTGGCTGAGCAGGAAGCTCGGCGCGCTGGCATCGCAGATCAGGCCGCAATGCGCGCCGCCGTCAGCGAGGCTGAGCAGCGTGTTGGGGTGGCGCATCATGTCGTAGAGCGGCTGTAGGTTGCGGTAGGCGTAGTTGATGAAGGGGAAGTACAGCCAGTCGCGACCGCCGTGCCCGGCCAGGATGTCGAGCACGATCTCCTG
>DATEIF010000861.1:0-3145 GCA_035279205.1 Vineibacter sp. | reverse complement strand
GTCATCCCGAGCGCAGCGAGGGATCTCCCGCGAATGGCGCACCGTGCGTCGCTCGCAGGAGATCCCTAGCGCGGTTCATCGATGGTGGAAACGGCAGGTCGAATCGGCCGCCACCATCTCCTGAGCGAAGCGAAGGATCTTGCATTGCGCCGAACGCGCCGGCTGACATGCGCGAAAGGAAGACTTCACCACAGAGACACAGAGGACACAGAGGCACACAGAGATAAGGCCGTGGCGCACCTTCGGCGCGCGCGAAGATTGTTCTCTGTGTTTCTCTGTGCCCTCTGTGTCTCTGTGGTGAAGTCCTCCTGCTCATGACCGCGCGTTCGTGCGGGGCGACGCACCGCAAGGTCCTTCGCTTCGCTCAGGACGACAATAGCGGTTGCTTCCATCAAACGATGAACTGCCCAGGAGATCCCTCGCTGCGTTCGGGATGACGGTGTGATCGAGGCTACGGCTCGTTGAGGATCGGCACGCCCAGCCGCCGGGCGATGTCGGTGACCTGCCACTCGGGCGGCGGGCCGTTCTGCCAGCGGATCAGCGGCAGGCAGCGGCGGCGGCGCGGATGCAGCAGGAACAGCCAGCCGGTGGTGGTCTTGATCCGTTGCGTCGGGCGCCGGGACACGTCGTCCCAGTCGCGCCAGTGGCCTGTATCCAACTCCCGTTCGCTCGTGCGTGTGTGCGTGAATGCATAGAGGCCGCGATAGGCGGTCAGGTCCTCGCGCCAGCGCCACGGCGCGATACCCAGCAGGCGCTCCTCGACCTGCACGCTGCCGTCGGCAATCGTCGCTTTCAGGCGACGCGGCAGCAGCCACCACACCAGCGGCACGCCGGCGGGGAAGGCGGCGATGAACAGGGCGAACAGCCAGTCGAAAATATCGTCCAGCCCGAACACCCAGGCGATGAGACCGAACACGACGACGGCGATCATCGCGAAGGCCACCAGGATCGCCGGCCGGGCGCCGTCCTCCGGTCGCAGTTCCAGGGTGATGCCGTCGGGACGCCAGCCGACGCGCGGGTGCGTGAAGGAGAGCTTGAGATCTTGCCAGTGACTGAGGATGGAGGGACGCATCACGATGGCGATGCTTCGCGGCACGCGACGATGGTGTCAACCGGCAAGTGCGCTGAGTCGTGCCGCGCGAGTCGGCAATCCTAATGCTGTTTGCGCGTCAGCACGATCCAGCTGCGTCCTTCCGTGCGCGGCTCGAAATGTGCCGCGAGGTAGCCGGCATAGACCGACTGCGCCGTCTGCGTCCACGCGATGTTGGTCGAGAACTTGGGAATGAGAATGCGATCGACGTCGGCCAGGTAGGTTTCGGCGGGCAATGTCGGCGCGCCGAACCCCGACCACAGATTGCTGCCGCGCGGCGGCTCGAGGCCGAGCATGAAGGGCAGCGGGTTGACCTGATCGAAAACGGCGATCTTGCCGGACGCCAGGCCGTTGTCGCGCAACAGCGTCGCGGCTTCCTCCAATGTCTGCACGTACTCGTACGGCGAGAGCTCGTAGCGTGGCCGCACCGCGCGGGCCCGGTTGAGCAGGCGCGGTCCCTCGCGGCCGCTGGCGAAGGCCGCGATCACGCCATCGGGCTCGGCCGGCACCGCCAGCCCGCGCAGATTGGTGGTCTCGACGATCCTGAGATAACCGGCGGCCGTCCGGCTGTGATAACCGGCGATGCTGACGGTGGAGCTCACGATTGCGGCGAGGGGGAACAACAGCAGCGCACACAACAGGACCGCTGCGGCCTGCAGGCGCTGCAGGACCTGATAGAGCAGGAAAGCGATGACGACCGCGAGCGGCACGCTGTGCGACTGCGAGTTCTGCGACAGCAGCCCCAGGCCGGCGAGCAGCAGGAATGCCACGGCGACCGGCACGCCGCGGGGCGCCTTGCCGCGCCACCATAGCCACAGCGCAATCCCCACCGCCGCGACGTACGGTGCGTACTCAGCGGCGTTCTCGGCAAAATCATTGAAGTAGAAGGCGGCGTCGTCGCGAACGACGCCCGCCTGCACCGTGGCCATCAGGTCCGACAGGTACAGCCAATTGAACGGTGCCAGGATCAAGGCAGCGGCCAGCAGGCAGACGACGGCCCAGCCACGCCAGCGCGCAGCGACATGGGGCGAGACCGCGAGCGCAACGACGATGGTGGCGATCGCGACCGCGAAATACGTGACCTTCAGATAGAAAAGCCCAACGGTGAGCACGGCCACCGCGACCATGTCGGCAAAGTCGGCCGCGCTTCTTCGCTGCGGCGGCAGGAACAGGATCAGCCCGATGATGCTGACGGCCGCCCAGCCGTAGCGGTTGTAGATCATGGCAAAGGAATAGGCGTTGGGCGCATCGCCGACATTGGCGGGCCGCACCACCAGAAGGCAGACGAAGACCACGAACAGCGCCGCCGGTATCAGCGGCAGGCGCCGCCATGCCGCAAGGGTCGCGAACACGAAGACAAGCGCCGTGACGATGCCGATGCCGACGAGGAGCGCGCGCGGCGAGGCGCCCACAACCTGCACGCCGATATTCGTCAGCACGAACGTGAGTTGGCCGACGGCTTCATGGAAATCGACATGCGGCACATGCCCGAAGTGCAGATGCCAGGCGCCGGCCAGGTTGAACAGCAGATCCCAGGTCATCTCACTGGAGAGCACGACCGGCGGCGAAAACACCGCCCAACACGCGGCGAGGACGGCCACGCCGGCCAGCGCAACCAGCGGCGCCAGGGCGGCATCGCGGCGGAAAAGCCTGGCCGCCAGACCACCGTCAGGCTGAGTCATCTCATCCACCTCCGCCGCGCGAAACAAACACGTACGCCAGTGACTACGTCTGTTGGATGGCGCAGCGGTAGGGTGGGGGTGCGGCAGAGTCAGGGTCAAATTGTGACCGAGCAGGCCGGATCTGACTCAGGCCTTGGTGATGGTCTGCAGCTCAGCTGACGTCAACCAGAACACCTCGCCGTCGCTTTCGGCGGTGTCCAGCCACAGGAACGGTGTCCGCGGATAGGTGTCCTCGAGGATCGCGCGGTCCTCGCCGATCTCGCACAGCAGGCCGCCGCCGGGCTCGAGGTGATCCGCCGCCGCAGCCAGGATGCGATGCACCAGGTCGAAGCCGTCGTCGCCCGCGGCAAGCGCTATCCGCGGCTCGTGACGA
>DATEIF010000860.1:0-7061 GCA_035279205.1 Vineibacter sp. | reverse complement strand
CTGGCTATTACGGCAAGCCGGGGCCCGTCGTCATGCTCCAGGGATGGCTCGAGTTCCACGCCATGAAACGCGGCGCCGAACTCGTCACTAAGCATCTCCAATGACGATGTGTGAATCCGGTAGCCCGCTTGCGGGAGAGGTTAAGCCGCCGTGGCGTCATCGGCCGGTGGCGATGTCGGCGCTGCCGGCGTCGGCGCACGGGCCGCGGGCTCCGGTGCCGCCGCCTCCTTGGCGCGTGCCACCATGCCCAGCCCGATCTCGCGCTCGCCCATGACGGTGGCCGTGGCGCCGCAGGCGTGCAGGTGCTCGACCTCGGCGTCGGAATGCGCCCGGGCCAGGATGTCGAGGTCGGCGCGCTGGGCGCGCGCCTGCTGCACGATCTGGCCGGCCTCGAAGGCACCGGGAATGGCGACGAACAGGCAGCGCGCGGCGCCGATGTTGGCGGCCGCCAGCACCGGCGGCGCCGCCGCGTTGCCTCGGATCACGGCGATGCCGCGCTCGCGCAGCGCCTCGACCACGTCGCGCCGTTCCTCGATGATCAGGACGGGCCATCCGTCTTCGCGGAGCGCCTCGCTGATCACGCTGCCGACCCGGCCATGGCCGACGATGACGGCATGGCCAGTCAGCGTTGTCATCGGCAGGTCATCTTCCAGCACCGGCGGTGCCGGAGCCTCGATCGGCACGGTCGCCGGACGCCGTTCCAGGCGCGGGCCCAGCCGATCGACGGCGACGAAGATCAGCGGATTGGCCAGGATCGACAGGATGGCGCCGGCCAGAATCAGGTCCTGGCCTTCCTTGGGCAGCAGCCCCAGGCTCAATCCCAGGCTGGCGAGGATGAAGGAGAACTCGCCGATCTGTGCCAGGCTGGCGGCGATGGTGAGCGCCGTGCTCATCGGATGGCGGAAGGCGCGCACGATCAACAGTGCCGCGATCGACTTGCCGACCAGGATGATCAGCAGCACCGCCAGCATGGGCAGCGGATCGTGGATCACGATCATCGGGTCGAACAGCATCCCGACCGAAACGAAGAACAGCACCGCAAACGCGTCGCGCAGTGGCATCGCCTCGGCGGCGGCCTGGTGGCTGAGGTCGGACTCGCTCATCACCATGCCGGCGAAGAAGGCACCCAGCGCGAAGGAGACGCCGAACAGTGTCGAGGCGCCGTAGGCGACGCCCAGCGCGATCGCCAGCACCGACAGACGAAACAGCTCGCGCGATCCGGTATGGGCGATGTGATGCAGGATCCACGGCACCAGCCGGCGGCCGACCACCAGCATCAGGGCGACGAAGCCCGCGACCTTGGCCAGCGTGATCCCCAGCGCCTCGAGGATGGCCGGCGCGCCCTGCGCGGTGGTGCCGTCGGCTCCCTTGCCGCCCAGCAGGCCGGAGACGGCGGGCAGCAGCACCAGGGCCAGCACCATCGCCAGGTCCTCGACGATCAGCCAGCCCACCGCGATGCGGCCGCGGTCGGTCTCCAGGATGCGGCGCTCCTCCAGAGCCCGCAGCAGCACCACCGTGCTGGCCACCGACAGGGCCAGGCCGAACACGATGCCGGCACCCAGGCCCCAGCCCATGGCCCAGGACAGCGCCATGCCCAGCAGAGTCGCGAAGCCGATCTGGACCAGTGCGCCAGGGATGGCGATCGCCTTCACCGACATCAGGTCCTTCAGCGAAAAATGCAGCCCCACGCCGAACATCAGCAGGATGACGCCGATTTCCGCCAGTTCCGGCGCCAGGGTCTGGTCGGCGACGAACCCCGGCGTGTGCGGGCCGACCAGGACGCCGGCCACCAGGTAGCCGACCAGGGGCGACAGCCGCAGCCGATTCGCCACCGCACCCAGCACGAAGGCGAGTCCGATGCCGGCGACGATGGTTTCAATCAGCGGTGTGTGATGCGGCATGAGTCGGCGTCGCGCTGCCCGTTCGATCGTGAGGATGGGGGTGGGGACGGCCGATGCCGCCACCGCCACCGTGCCACATCAGCAACAATCGTGCGAGCAGCGAAACGCCCACGCCGAAAATTCAATGATGTCAGTCTTCTATCTCGACGGCGAAACGGGGCCGTCCTCACCGAACCCCGTTCAGATGCGCTTGCTTGAGCGACGCCAACGTCAGCACCGTGCATCGAACCCGGAAATACTTGGACGGCGCGCACACCGGGCTCGATCTGTGCCATTTCAGAACACGGATGCACGAATGGCACACTTCGCAGCGACTACAAGTTCATGGCCTCGCGCTGCGATCGCAGGACCGCCAGCTGCTTCTCTTCCTCCTGAAGTAAGGTCTCGGTGAGCGCGGTTGTTCTGCCCCTGCTACGCTGCTGTTGGAGTAGTCGACGAAGCTGCCTTAAGCGCAACGTCGACGATGTAATCCTGCGGTCGAGGTCGGCAGTACCTTGATCAAGCATTCCAGCAAGCTCGTCTGAATTCTCATGCTCATGAGAATTATAATGGCCGAGCAAAAGCGTACGAATACGGTAGGTGAATATCGACTATGTTCACTGACACAGCAACCGGACAACCGGGACGGTCCGGTTGGGTACTCCGCGCTTCTTGAGTCCTGAAAGAGTCTTTGGCAGCCATTGAGCGATACCGCGGCCGCGTCGGGACGCGCTTACTGGGGCTGAACCGGTAGATCTAAAGGAAGCCCGCCTTGGCCAGTCTCCAGGCTGGCTAGAGGCCCGCGGTGCCATCACTGGGAGGTGGATCGTCATCGGTTTGGCGACCTGGGCCGGGTTGCGCCGCTGAGCCCAGCCGCTGATGAACCAATGCGATGACTGAAGCCATATCAACGCGATCGTCCACCGTCGCCCCGTTGACGCTGACAGAAAATCCTTCGCCTGTGCTCCGGATGTCGATGAATGTACCGGGGGTTAGGGCGTCGCGCATGGAAGGTTCCTCGCGGGAGAGCCACTACGACCAGTATGGGGCACGAGGCTGCGAAAGTCCCCCGTGTCGGACCAGGTCACATGGTTTTGCGACAGGCGTTCGGTATTGTCTGGATGGCCTGGTGAATGGGCTCCATGTCGCGCAATCGGTCTTGGAACCGTGGCGGGCGGTGGCCCGGCCGGCGGCGCTACCAATTGGGCCAAACATTATGACCGGTGAGGCCAAACATTCTGGCGCGCCTACACATGGTTCGGACTTGCAGGGACAGCAAGGCGCTGCTGATGCGTTACGCGGGGATTGACACTCCAAAAATATCTCTATATTCCAATGACATAGGGTTGACGCTTGGGGTCCGGCAGGGCATAATCACACAACCTGTTGTTTCAACGGATCCAGCGGGGGACAGTCGGGGTGAAGGCATCGTCTTCAATGACCAAGTCGGAACTCATCGCCAAGCTCGCTGCGCTAAATCCCCATTTGTATCAGCGGGATGTCGAGCGCATCGTGGCGACGATCTTCGATGAGATCACCAATGCGCTGGCGCGGGGTGACCGGGTTGAGTTGCGCGGCTTCGGTGCCTTCTCGGTGAAGCAACGTGATTCACGTACCGGCCGCAATCCGCGCACCGGAGAGGCCGTGTCGGTCACCGAAAAGCGGGTGCCGTACTTCAAGACCGGCAAGGACTTGCGCGACCGTATCAACCGCGAGTTCGCGGCCCAGCTCGCCGCCGGCCTGCAGCCCAAGGCGCACTCCGACACCGGCCAGGACGTCGACTGATCCAACGCCCTTCGCCCTCGTCTCCTGCTCCGCAAGCGGAGAGGGTTCCTGGAAGAGGCGTTGTTTCCCCCGCTACCGCCCGGCTAGTCTGCCGGGATGAAAATCCTGTCCCGCATTGCCCTGGGCATCGTGTTGCTGCTGGGCGCGCTGATTGCGGTCAGCAACACCGCGCCGGTCGAGCTGCGGCTGTGGCCGTTCACCGATTTCGTCGTCATGCCGCTCTACCTCGCGATCGTGCTGCTGCTGCTGGTCGGCGTGCTGGTTGGTCTGACCATGGGCTGGGTCTCCGGTCGGAATCACCGGCGGCTGTCGCGGGAGCGCCGCCGGGAGGCCGAGCGCCTGGCCGGCGAGGTCACCCAGCTGCGGGCTGACATCGCCGCCCGCGACAAGGCCGCCAAGAAGGAGGCCGCCGCGGCCAAGGAGCCGGCCGTCGCTGAGGTGCGCGCGCTGGAGCGTCAGCAGGCCCTGGTCGATCCCGAGGGTATGGATCCGGCACGGGCGCGCGGCTGATGCGCCTGTTCGATGCCGCGCAGGTCGACGCTGCGCTCGACGATACCGCGCTGGTCGACCGGCTGGCGGCGACCTTTCGCGCCGGCGTCGAAATGCCGGTGCGGCACCACCACCCCATTCCGGCACCGACCGGCCCCGGCTCGGCCGACGCCATGCTGCTGCTGATGCCGGCCTGGACCACGCCGCCCAAGGAGCGCGGCCAGCCCGCCGGCCGTATCGGCGTGAAGATCGTGACCGTTTTTCCCGACAACGGGCTCAGGAGCCTGCCCGCGATCTACGGCCAGTACCTGCTGCTCGACGGCGCCACCGGTGCGCCGCTGGCGCTGCTCGATGGTGCCATGCTGACCAAGCGCCGCACGGCTTGCGCCTCGGGCCTGGCGTCGCGCTTCCTGTCGCGGCCCGACAGCCGCCGCCTGCTGATGATCGGCACCGGTGCGCTGGCGCCCGAGCTGATCCGGGTGCACGCCAGGATCAGGCCGATCGAGGAGGTCGCGATCTGGGGTCGCACGCAGGCTCATGCCGAGGCGCTGGCGGCGCGCCTGGCCGGATCCTTGCCCCAGGCGCTGGGCCGCGCCGTGCAAGTGCGCAGCGTCACCGATCGCGCCGCAGCGGTTGGCGCCGCCGACATCATCTCCTGCGCCACGCTCAGCAAGACGCCGCTGGTCGAAGGCGCCTGGCTGCGCCCGGGCCAGCATGTCGATCTGGTCGGCGCCTACACGCCGCAGATGCGCGAGAGCGATGATGCCGCCGTGCGTGCCGCCCGGGTATTCGTCGATACCCGCGCAGGCGCGCTGAAGGAAGCCGGCGACATCGTGCAGCCGCTGCAGTCGGGCGAGCTGGAGGACGACGACGTGCTGGCCGACCTCTTCGCGCTGTGCCGCGGCGAGCATCGTGGCCGCGAGCCGGGCGATGATCAGTCGATCACCCTGTTCAAGTCGGTCGGCGCCGCCCTGGAGGACCTCGCCGCAGCGGAGTTGGCGGTGGAGCAGACTCCTGGTGTTGGCTCACGTTGAACCGAGAGAAATCCCGCCATCCTGGGAGCGCGGGCGTCCCGCCCGCCTCAAGGCGAATGCTTTGCTTTCGTTTGTCATGAGCGGGCCGGAGGCCCGCGCTCCCAGGGCTTGCTACGCTAGCGAATACGACAGCAGTGCGCTAGGAGGCTGCCGCCCGTGACGACGGCGGCGTACCGGCTCCGCGACGCCACGCCAGGCGACGCCCATGACCTGACGGACCTGTTTCTCGCCGCGCGGCGCACCGCCATGCCGTGGCTGGCCGTCGTGCACACCGACGACGAAACGCGCGGCTGGATCACCCATGCCCTGCTGCGCGATCGGCGCGTGCGGATCGCCGAGGCCGATGGCCGGGTTGCGGGCTTCGCCGTGGTCCATGACGGCTGGCTCGACCATCTCTACATCGCGCCGGCGCATCAAGGCACCGGCGCCGGCTCGCTGTTGCTGGACGACTCCAAGCGCCTGTCGGGCGGGGCGCTGCAGCTCTATGTCTTTCAGCGCAACCAGCGCGCCCGCGCGTTCTATCTGAGCCGCGGCTTCGTCGAGGCCGCGTTCAGCGACGGTGCGACCAATGAGGAACGCGAGCCTGATCTCGTGATGCGGTGGACTATTGCGGTTGAGGAGCCTGGAAGACCGTCCAGCGATCGTCCTTGAATAAGTATAGCGCTGATGAAACGCGCATGCGCTCGCTGCTACTGAACAGGGAAGCGATACCCCGGCGCAAGCCGTCGACCGCCTTTGCGTCGGACAGTGGTGCGAAAAGCAAGCCGCCGCGTTTTGGAACAGCCGCGACCACGCCTTCCGGGTTCTGTTTCAATAGGCCACGCCAGAATTCGCGGTCCAGAAAATAGCTGCTGTCCACGTCGGGCGATTTGCCTTTGACCTGCATCAGGCCCCCGGTCCACGGCACAATGCCGGGCTTCCCATAGACACGCTTGATATTGGCAACTGCCAGACGGAGCGCTTCGTCGGGACTCAGCTTCAATTTTTCGAAGTCCTCAATCATGAGGTTCGCCATTATGTTTGTGCTGTCGTACACGAAACGCACGTGCATATCGCCAAGATAGAGGAACCAAGCGAGTTGGGCTTCGCGCTGCTGGCCATCGAAGATCATCTTCCCTTTGCCTACCGGCTTGAGGCTTTCGTCTGGCTTGTTGCTACCGGGGGTTTCGCGCAGGACGACCATAAGATTGTCTGGCCTCTTCATCGCATCAGGTATCTGTGCGCTGCTTGGTTCGAAGGAAAAAGCGCTGGCGCAAAAGGCGAGTGCGAACAGGGCAGCTTGACGACGCTCGATCATCTATGTGACGCCTGGTAGGTCATCGATCTGGTCAGACACTGTAGACTGGTGAACGGGCGGAGTGAAGGAGACACACCGGCATGCACGTCCTGATTGTAGGCGCCGGTATCGCGGGGCTGGGCGCGGCGTGGGCGCTGATGCGTGACGGGCATCGCGTCACGGTGCTGGAGCAGGGGGCGATCCCCAATCCGCGCGGCACGTCGGTCGATATGCATCGCCTGATCCGTCGCGCCTATGGCGCGGAGACCGGCTACATGCGGATGATCACGCATGCCTATGCCGCCTGGGACCGGATGTGGGCGGATCTCGGCGTCAAGCTGCTCATCGACACCGGCGCGCTGTCGATGAGCGCGCTGACCGACGACTGGGTGGCGACGTCGCTGCAGGCGCTCAAGGCCGACGGGCTGCCCGTCGAGGAACTGGACACCGCGCGCCTGGCCGCGCGCTTCCCGCTGGTCAGCCTGTCGAACGGCAACGCCGACCTGACCAAGATCGGCCTCGACCGCTTCTTCCGCTTCTCCATCACCTCGCGCGAATTCGGCAAGGCCAAGCCGGCGGCCGAGATCTTCCACGCCG
>DATEIF010000859.1:0-2600 GCA_035279205.1 Vineibacter sp. | reverse complement strand
GCCGGCGACATCGACATGATGTACGAGGTGCCGCCGCAGGACACCGAGAGCCTCAAGAAGGACGCCAACATCAAGGTGATCGAGGGGCCGGAGACCCGGGTGGTCTATCTCGGCTTCGATCAGGAGCGCGATGAGCTGCTGGAGTCCAACATCAAGGGCAAGAACCCGTTCAAGGACCGCCGAGTGCGCGAGGCGTTCTTCCGCTCGATCGATGTCGAGGCGATCAAGCGCACCGTGATGCGCGGCCAGTCGTTCCCGACCGCGCTGATGGTGGCGCCGGGCATCAACGGCCATGTCGGCGAGCTCGACAAGCGGCCGCCGATGCTGAAGACCGAGGAAGCCAAGAAGCTGCTGGCCGACGCCGGCTATCCCAACGGCTTCGAGACCGGCATGGACTGCCCCAACGATCGCTACGTCAACGACGAGAAGGTCTGCCAGGCGGTCGTGGCCATGCTGGCGCGCATCGGCATCAAGGTGAACCTGTTGGCGCAGACCCGCAGCAAGTACTTCACCAAGATCCTGCGCAAGGCCGATTTCGGCCCGGGCGACACCAGCTTCTACATGCTGGGCTGGTCGCCGGCGGCCACGTACGACGTGCACAACGTGTTCGAGTCGCTGCTGCAGACGCCCAGCAAGGAGACCAAGAAGGGCGCCTTCAACGCCAGCGGCTATTCCAACAAGAAGCTCGACGAGCTGGCCGACAAGATCGAGGTCGAGACCGACAAGGCCAAGCGCGACGCCATGATCCTCGAGGCGACCCGGCTTTACACCCAGGATTACGCCTACATCCCGCTGCACCAGCAGGCGGTGATCTGGGCCTCGCGCAAGAACATCGAGCTGCACCAGCCGGCGGACAATCGCTTCCCGTTGCGGTTCGTCACGGTGAAGTGAAAATGCGCCGGGCCCTGTCGCATGGGCCCGGCCCGTGGCATGCTGCCACTGGCTTCCCCCACGGGGCCGGTGGCAGCTTGGCGCGTTTCCTGCTAGTCCGGCCCTGTCTTCGCTCGTTCATCTGACGCATGCTCGCATTCATCCTCCGTCGCCTGGCCCAGTCGATCGCCGTGCTGCTCGTGGTCGGCCTGGTGGCCTTCACGCTGTTCCACTATGTCGGCGATCCGATCAACGCCATGGTCGGCCAGGACACCTCGATGCAGGAGCGCGAGGAGCTGCGCCAGAAGCTGGGGCTGAACGACCCGGCGCCGCTGCAGTTCGCCCGCTTCGTCTTCAACAGCGTCCAGGGCAAGTTCGGCCTCAGCTACCGGACCTCCGAGCCGGTCGGCCGCATGATCATGGAGCGCCTGCCGGCGACCCTGGAGCTGGCGTTCTGCGCCGCCGTGTTCTCGCTGTGCGTCGGCGTGCCGATGGGGGTGTGGACCGGCCTCTATCCCAAGCACTGGTCCAGTCGCTTCCTGCAGGCCGCGTCCCTGATCGGGGTGTCGCTGCCCACCTTCCTGATCGGCATCCTGCTGATCCTGGTCTTTGCCGTGATTCTGGGCCTGCTGCCCTCGTTCGGGCGCGGCAATACCGTGCAGATCGGGTGGTGGAGCTCGGGATTCTTCACCTTCTCCGGCCTGAAGGCGCTGATCCTGCCGTCGATCACCTTGGGGCTGTTCCAGCTCACCTTGATCATGCGGCTGGTGCGCTCGGAGATGCTCGAGGTGATGCGGACCGACTACATCAAGTTCGCGCGCGCCCGCGGGCTCTCCAACCGCGCCATCAATTTCGGCCATGCGCTCAAGAACACGCTGGTGCCGGTGATCACCATCGTCGGCCTGCAGCTGGGCGCGATCATCGCCTTCGCCATCGTCACCGAGACGGTGTTCAGCTGGCCGGGCATGGGCCAGCTGTTCGTGCAGTCCGTGCAGTTCGCCGACATCCCGGTGATGGCGGCATACCTGCTGCTGGTGGCGTTCTTCTTCGTCGTGATCAACCTGGTGGTCGATCTGCTCTACTACGCCGTCGATCCGCGGCTGCGCGGCGGCATGTCGCCCTCGGCGGCGCGGGGACACTGACCATGGCCTTCGTCGATTTCGTGCGACGCGCTGCCGACAGCGACATCTGGTACAGCTTCAAGTCGTCGCACGTCGTGGTCGGCGCCACGGCGGTGACCCTGTTCATCTTCGCCATGGCGTTCCTGGCGCCGATCCTGGCGCCGCACACGCCGTTCGATCCGGCCACGCTCAACCTGTCGGATGCCCTGAAGCCGCCGGTGTTCACCGGCGAGGATGCCGACTGGGCCTTCCCGCTGGGCACCGACGAGCAGGGCCGCGACGTGCTGTCCTCGATCATGTACGGCACGCGGCTGTCGCTGGTGGTCGGCATCGCCGCCACGCTGTTCTCCATGGTTCTGGGCATCGCCCTGGGCCTGGTCAGCGGCTATGTCGGCGGCGCCGTCGATGCCTTCATCATGCGGCTGGCCGACGTGCAGCTGACCTTTCCGGCCCTGCTGGTGGCGCTGCTGATCGACGGCGTGGTGCGCGGGCTGATCTCGGTGCAACGTCACGACGAGATCGCGCTTTATGTCATCATCGGCGCCATCGGGCTCAGCTTCTGGGTGCAGTATGCACGCACCGTGCGCGGCTCGGTGCTGGTGGAGAAGA
>DATEIF010000858.1:0-8342 GCA_035279205.1 Vineibacter sp. | reverse complement strand
GCTGGTTGTGCAGCCGCTTCAGCACGGTTGCCCGCGCTTCGAGCTCGCGCTCCGACAGAGCGAGATGGAAGCCGCCGGGCCGCTGGAAGCAGACATCGAGCCCGGTCTCCTCCTTGAGCGTGTGGGCGAAGCCGCCCCAGGCGTTGGACGAGCGGATGGTCCAGCCGGCATAGGGCGCCAGGCCCAGTCCCTTGCTCTGCACCCAGACCAGGGCGAAGTTGCCGCGGCTGGCGCGGATCGCGCGGTCGCCCTCGTCGAGCACGACGACTCGGCAGCCCTCGCGCGCCAGGCCCCAGGCCGTGGCGACGCCGACCAGGCCACCGCCGACGACGGCGACGTCGTATTCGCTAGCGGCCATCGACGCTCCTTCCCACCAGCAGGCGTTCCAGGCCGTAGGCCCGATCGAGCACGATCAGCGCCGCGACGGTGATGGCGATCACGCAGGCCGAGACCGAGGTGACCAGCGGGTCGATATTGTCCTGGATGTAGAGGAACATGCGCACCGGCAGGGTCACGGTGGCCGGGGCGGCGATGAACACCGTCATCGTCACCTCGTCGAAGGAGTTGATGAAGGCGAGCGCCCAGCCGCTGATCAATCCGGGCAGCACCAGGGGTAGCGTGATGCGGCGCAGCACCGTGGCCTCGGAGGCGCCGAGCGAGATCGCGGCATGCTCGATGGAGCGATCCAGGCCGACCGCCGAGGCGAGCGTGAGCCGCAGCGCAAAGGGCAGCACGATCACGATGTGCGACAGCACCAGGCCGGCGAAGGTGCCGCCCAGCCCGATCTCGGTGAAGAAGCGCAGGAAGGCGATGCCCAGCACGACATGCGGGATCATGAGCGGCGACATGAAGAGCGCCATCATCGCCTCTCTGCCGCGGAAGCGATAGCGTGCGATGGCCAGCGCCGCCGGCACGGAGAAGGCCACGGCGACGGCCGACGACAGCGCGCCCAGCCACAGGCTGCGCCAGAACGCCGAGACGAACTCGGGATAGCGGCCGATCGCATAGAACCAGCGCAGCGACCAGCGGTCGGTCGGGAACGAGAGATAGCCTTCCGGCGTGAAGGCGACGAAGCAGACGACCAGGATCGGCGCCAGCATGAAGGCGACGAACAGCGTGTGATAGGCGAGCGCGACGGGCCCGTTCCTGTTCATGGCGTGCGCCTCATCCGAACACCTGTGCGTAACGGCGTTCGACCAGGCGGCTCGAGCCGACGACGATCGCGACCAGGGCAACCAGCAGCAGCACGGCCACGGCCGCACCCAGCGGCCAGTTCAGGGTGTTCAGGAACTCGTCGTAGGCGAGCGTCGAGGCGACCTTCAGCCGGCGGCCGCCGATGATGGCGGGCGTGGCGAAGGCACTGGCGGCCAGGGCGAAGACGATGATGCTGCCCGAGAGAATGCCGGGCATCACCTGCGGCAGCACGATGCGGCGCAGTACCGTGGCGTGCGAGGCACCCAGTGACAGGGCCGCGTTCTCGACCTGCGGGTCGAGCCGCTGCAGGCCGGCCCATACCGACAGCACCATGAACGGCATCAGCACGTGGCTGAGCGCGATCACGACACCGGTCTCCGTGAACATGAAGGGGATCGGCGCCGTGATCACGCCCAGGTTCAGCAGCGCCTTGTTGATGACCCCGGTCTCGCCGCCGAACAGCAGCGCCCAGCCCAGGGTGCGCGCCACCACCGAGATCAGCAGCGGCCCCAGGATCACCAGCAGGAAGATGCCCTTCCAGGGATTGCGCATGCGGTTGAGGATGTAGGCCTCGGGCGCGCCGAACACCGCGGCGATCAAGGTCACCAGCACCGAGATGCGCAAGGTGCGCAGGAACATCTCGTGGAAATAGCTGTCGTCGATGATCTCGCGCCAGTTCTTGAGGATGAAGACCGGCTCGATGCCCTTGTACTGGCCCCAGTCGTGGAACGACAGGATCACGGTCATCGCGATCGGGATCAGCACCACGCCGGTGAACAGCAGCAGCGCCGGTGCGCTCAGCAGGTACGGTCGCATGGCCGCCGTGCGCATCACGACGCCGCCTCCGCCGCCGGGTGGATCGCCATGTCCTCGGCCCGCCAGGTCAGGCGCACGGTGGTGCCCTCGGCCGGCACGGCCTGGCCGGAGTTCTGGCGGATCACCGTGACCAGTCCGCACGGCGTCTCAATCTGGTAGAGCCAGTGATTGCCCTGGAAGATGCGCGTGCGCACCGTGCCGCCGATGCTGCAGGCGGCGGCATCGATGAAGTCGATCTTCTCCGGCCGCACCGAGACGCTGACCTGCGCGCCGGTAGCGTCCGGCACCGGCCAGCTTCCGTCGCCGATCTGCGCAAAGGCCCCGTCATTCTCGCGCCGCACGGCGCCGGGCAGCACGTTGGTCTTGCCCAGGAAGCCCGCGACAAAGGCGCTCGCCGGTTTTTCATAGGCCTCGTGCGGGCGGCCGATCTGCTCGACCTTGCCCTTGTTCATCACCACGATGCGGTCGGACAGCGCCATCGCCTCGGCCTGGTCGTGCGTCACCAGGATCGTGGTGGTGCCCACGGTGCGCTGGATCTGGCGCAGCTCGATCTGCATTTCCTCGCGCAGCTTGGCGTCGAGGTTGCTGAGCGGCTCGTCGAGCAGCAGGATGCGCGGGCGGATCACCAGGGCACGCGCCAGCGCCACGCGCTGCTGCTGGCCGCCGGACATGCGCCGCGGGTAGCGATCGGCCAGCGCGCCCAGCCCGACCAGTTCCAGTGTCTGAGCCACGCGCTGATCGCGTTCAGCCCGGGCCACGCGGCGCATCTCGAGCCCGAACGCCACGTTCTCGGCTGCCGTCATGTGCGGGAAGAGCGCATAGCTCTGGAACACGATGCCCAGTCCGCGCTGGTTGGGCTGCATGCCCAGCAGGTCGCGTCCTTCCAGGGTGATGCCGCCCGACGTCGGTTCGACGAAGCCCGCAATCATCTGCAGGGTCGTGGTCTTGCCGCAGCCCGACGGTCCCAGCAGCGACACGAACTCGCCCGGCTCGACAGCGAGGTCCAGCGCGTCGACTGCGACCTGGTCGCCGAACCGCTTGGTCAGCGCCTCAAGGGCAAGAAAGGGCATGCGTGCGTCCCGTGATGGTTCTCCTCCCCACGCAGTGGGGAGGTGCCCCGAAGGGGCGGAGGGGAACCAACGTGGTCATGGCAATTGAAACCACGTTGTCTCCCCCTCCGGCCTTCGGCCACCTCCCCCACTGCGTGGGGGAGGGAGTAGTCCTACCGCTCCACCTCGCGGTTCCAGCGCTTGGTCCAGGCGTCGCGCTGCTCGTTGATGGTGTCCCAGTCGGCCACCAGCAGCTTGCTGGCGCGCTCGCCGACCGGCGCCATGCGGGCGACGGCGGGATCGACCTGGGCCTTCTTGTTGACCGGACCGTAGCCGTACTCCTTGGCGAAGATCTCCTGCAGCCTGGGCTCGACCATCATGGCGATGAAGTCGTGCGCCATCGGTGACACGCTCGCCTTGGCCACCGGGCAGGCCGACGCCAGCAACGTCACCGTGCCCTCCTTGGGATAGACGAAGTCGACCGGGAAGCCGGTCACCGCGAACGAGAACACGCGGCCGGTGCCCCACACGGCCAGAACGGCCTGGTTGCTCTGGAACAGCTCGGTCATCTTGCCCGGCGACGGCTCATAGGCCAGCACGTTGGGGTTGACCTGCTCCTTCATCACCTTGAAGCCGGGCTCGATGTTCTTCTCGCCGCCGCCGTTCATGCGCGCGAACATCACCAGAGTGTGCAGGCCGTAGGTGTTGTTGATCGGCGGGATTACCAGCTGCTTCTTGAACTTGGGATCCTTCAGGTCGTTCCACGACGTCGGTGGCGCCCAGCCTTTCTCCTGGAACACCTTGGTGTTGTACATCAGACCGGTGCCGACCAGGCCGATGCCGATCGCCTTGTTGTCCTTGTACTTGGCGGCGTCGTAGATGTCGGCCGCCGGCAGGCCCTGGATCGGGGCACAGAAGCCGAGTTGGATCGCCTGGTACATCGGCCCGTCATCGACGATCGCCACGTCGATCTGCTGGTTGGCCTTCTGTGCCTGCAGCTTGGCCAGCGTGTCGGTCGAGTTGCCGGCGACGTACTCGACCTTCACCCCGTGCTTCTTCTCAAAGGCCGGGATGATCTCCTTGCGCATCGTCTGCTCGAAGGAGCCGCCGTAGCCCGCGACGTAGAATGTCTTCTGCTGCGCCGCGGCCGCGGTCACGGCGCCGACCGTGACGACGCCCGCCAGCATGGCAGCACGAAAATGGCTCACCATGAGTCGCTCCCTGTCTTTTCCTCCCGGCGTCCGCAGGGAGGGCTTTTGTGCCACGGGAAACGGTCACACGTGTCGCCGCAAGGCGTCAAATTCATTACGGTGGCCAATCCATAACGAAATATTATATTGGCTCATGTCGCTCAATCCGCGCCAGATTGAGGCCTTCCGCGCCTTGATGCTCACCGGCAGCGCCACCGCCGCGGCCGAGATGATCAATGTCACGCAGCCCGCCGTCAGCCGATTGATCCGCGACCTGCAGCACAGCCTGGGGCTGAGGCTGTTCGAGCGACGCGGCACGCGCCTGATGCCGACCAGCGAGGCGCTGTCGCTGTACGGCGAAGTTGAACGCTCCTTCATCGGGTTGGATCGCATCCAGCAGGCGGCCGCCGAATTGCGCACGCGCCGCGCCGGCGTGCTGCGCATTGCCGCTCTGCCGGCGCTGGCCAACGGCTTCCTGCCGCGCTTCACGGGGCGCTTTCTCGCCGATCGTCCCAAGCTCGACCTGGCGCTGTTCGGGCTCGTCTCGCACAGCGTCGTCGACTGGGTGGCCGGCGGTCAGTGCGACCTGGGTTTTGCCGAAGCCTCGATCAAGCATGCCGCGATCACCACCCAGGCGATGCCGACCGTGCGCATGCTCGCGGTGATCCCTCAGAACCACCGGCTGGCGCGGCGACGGACGCTGCGGCCCGGCGATTTCGAAGGCGAGGCCTTTATTTCGCTGGGGCATTCCGCCGTGTCGCGTTTCCGCATCGACGCCGTATTTGCCGATCACGGCGTGAGCCGGATCATGCGGGTCGAGACACCACTGTCAGAAATCGCCTGCGGCCTGGTTGCGTCCGGCGTCGGCCTGTCGATCTGCGATCCCTTCACGGCCGCCGAGTACGCGACACGCGGTGTCGTATCGCGGCCATTCGAGCCGGCGATTTCGTTCCAGTTCGCCGCTCTCTATTCGACGCACCGGACCTTGCCGGCGGTGGCGCAGGAATTCATCGACACATTCGCGGCACACGTCAACGCATTCAGCCGCGGTTGCGGCTGACGCCCGGTCCGGGCCCTCCGACTGGGTCCGATCACAGGTGCCGGGAAGATCAAGCGAAGTCATTTTGGTGTCAAGTAATTGCAGGCCTCAGAATCTGGTTTCGCGGACTACCCGATTTGAGAGTAGGTTGTCGCCCCAACGACGGCGACTGTTGTTGCCGAGAACCCGCATAGATAACGAGGGGACTGTGCAAGAAAAGGCCAGCGCCGTTAGCAAGCCACGCAAGGCGTCAGTCGAGCTGCCATTCGATGCCAGCGTCGGGTATCAGGTGCGGATCACGCATCGCGCGTTTCAGCGCGCGCTCCAAAACAGCATCGCACCCAATGGCATCACCGCCGGGATGTGGTGGTTCATGCGTGTGTTGTGGGAAGAGGATGGACTGACGCAGCGGCAGCTCAGTCAGCGCGTCGGCATGATGGAAGCGACCACGGTTACTGCGCTCAACAATATGGAAAAAGCCGGTGTCATTCGTCGTGTGCGCAACGCCGAGGACCGGCGCAAAATGAATGTCTTCCTGACAGCGCGCGGCCGCGCGTTGCGGGACGAGCTGCTGCCGCTCGCCGCGGAGGTCAACGCGGTAGGGCTGCGTGGGCTGACAAAGCAGGAAGTGAACCAGCTTCTGACCCTGCTGCGGCGCGTGCGTGTGCAGCTTGAAGAGTCCGACGCCGCCGATCACTGATGGCGGATGATGGCGGTTACGCGGGCTGAGCAGAAGCGATCCGCAGCCCGACGCTCATCGTGTTTCCTATCGTCTTGTGGCAAACGGGTAGCCGACACTCGGTTGCTGCGGCGTGTTGCCGGGCTGCAGAGCCCATATCTGTTCAGATTGGACCATTTTCCTTTGATTTCAAAGGAAGCGCTTCGGGAAGAACGACATGCCCGGAGGCGTGCCCATTTTGGGCAACGCTTCCGGGCGCACGACGGCAGGCCGAGGCTCACTTGTACTCGACCAGCACTTCCCGGTAAGCGGTCTTGCCGATGTTGCGCGCCTTGTGCGTGGCCGGCACGCGCGCCCCTTTGCCGTTTTCGGACAGGACTTCGAGGAACCCGTTCTCCAGCTTCAGGGAGAAGATCCCGCCCGTCGGCACGTCGAAGACACCCAGATCCTTTCCGTGCTCGTCGAAGATCTGCAAGGGGGCACCCGCGATCGCATACCACATGTATGCGTGCTCATGCGTATGAACGGGTGTCTCCTCGCCCGGCGCGAGCACGAAGTTCCACACGATCACGTTGTCGTTCTCAAACACTTTCTTGGTTCCGACGCCAGCCATGGTTGCTTCCTCTCCTCGACGGAAGGGCACTTTCGTCACCCGTGCCCGGAGGGTCGGCGCCAATCGCATCGTGGCGCCGCCGCGCGGCGCCACGACGAGGCGCAGGCGTCACACGGCATTGCCGGCAAAGAGTGGCCAACACCGCGAAAGGGTGTCAATTCGCGCAGACCGGCGTCTGGTGCATGGATGTGGTCTGCTTTTCAGGCAGCCAGGCCGAGGATCTCCCGCACCTGCGCCGGGCCGTCGATGCGCCTTGGATTGAGCGGCACCCAGGGCGTGCCCATCGCCTGCGTGGCAATCCGGTCGAAGGACTCCGGCCCGACCTTCACCGCGTGCAGGCTGCGCGGCATGCCGAGGCCGGCGATGAAGTCATCCAGCACGTCGCCGGCATCCTTGCCGGGTTGGCCCATGGCGGCCGCCACCAGTGCCTGGCGCTCGGCGTTCACCGATTTGTTCCAGCGCATCACCGCGGGCAGCATGATGCACGAGGTGTGGCCGTGCGGGATGTCGAACACGGCACCCAGCACATAGCCGATGCCATGGCTGGCGCCCATCGGCACGCCGCTGGCCAGCGGCCCCATCGACAGCCAGGTGCCCATCTGGCAGTCGGCGCGCGCCGCAAGGTCGTTCGGGTCGGCCTTCACCCGCGGCAGGCCGCGCGCCAGCAGGGAGAGCCCGTGCAAGGCTTGCGCATCGGCATAGGCATTGGCCAGGCCCGAGCAGATGCCCTCCACGCAGTGGTCGACGGCGCGGATGCCGGTCGACAGCCACAGCCACTCGGGCGTGTGCAGCGTGACGGCGGGATCCAGCACCACCGCCTGCGGGATGATGCGCGGATGGCGGTATAGTTCCTTGAGCTTGCGCCGCTCGTCGGTCACGCCGGAGATGCCGCTGAACTCGCCGCCTGAGAGCGTCGTGGGCACCGTGACCTGCCGCACATCAGGTGCTTTGCACGGCGGTGGTCCCAGGGCGCCGTCAGGCCCTTTGACCGGACGCAGCGCGTCCATCGCCTCAATCGTACGCACATCGCTGGCGAGACAAAGCTGCACCGCCTTGGCGCCGTCGGTGATGGAACCACCGCCGAGGGTGACGATCAGGTCGGCGCCGGCGTCGCGCGCCTGTGCGGTGGCTGCAATCACGGCATGCCGCGGCGTGTGCGGTGGCATGCTGTCGAAGGTGCCGGCGCAGCGGTTGCCCAGCGCCTGGCGCACCTTCTCGATCTCGTCGGTCTGCCGGTTCAGCGTGCCGCTCACCATCAGGAAGACACGCTTCGCCTCGAAGCGGCGCGTGATGTCGGCGATCGCCTCGGCGGCGGGCCGATTGAACAGCACCTCGTCCATCTGGCCGAAGACGACACGTCCGGGTCGAAGCATGGCGTTCCTCACCTTGTCATCCTGAGCGCAGCGAAGGATGACAGAAACCGGTCATCGACGTCATATGCAATTGTCCCGCGTTACCCAGGAGGCCCGGTCATGGCACCCTTTGAAACCAGGCTGCTGCCGGCCGCGCCCGATGTCGTCGCACCGGACGGTTCCGATGTCAGGATCCTGCTGGGACTGAAGGGCGGCGGCATGGCGCATTTCGCGTTGGCGCCGGGCCAGACGTCGAAGGCCGTCACTCATCGCACGGTGGAGGAGATCTGGTTCTTTGTTTCCGGCCGCGGTCAGATGTGGCGCAAGCAGGCAGGCCACGAGGAGATCGTCGACGTTCATCCCGGTCTGTGCCTGACGATTCCCTTGGGCACGCACTTCCAGTTCCGCGC
>DATEIF010000857.1:0-6621 GCA_035279205.1 Vineibacter sp. | reverse complement strand
GCGAAGCGAAGGACCTTGCGGTGTTCGCATCAAACATCGCTGGCGATGGTAATCACCAGTGCCGTCATTCTCTTAAACACCCACCGCAAGGTCCTTCGCTTCGCTCAGGACGACGGCGATGGATCATCGTCAGCGCGTGCCCCAAACCCAGGGCCGCTCCGACTGATCCTTTGCCTGCCAGGCGGCGATCTGGTCCTTGTAGGTGAGCGTCGTGGCGATGTCGTCGAGGCCATCCAGCATGGCCTTGCGACGCTTGGGATCGATGTCGAAGGGAATCTCGCGGCCGCGCGGCGAGACCACGACCTGGCGGTCGAGATCGATGGTCACGCGCGCGTTGCCGGGCGCGGCGCGTGTTTCCTCGGCCAGGCGCTCGACCTCGGCCAGCGGCAGCGCCACGGGCAGCACGCCATTCTGGAAGCAGTTGTTGAAGAAGATGTCGCCGTAGCTGGGCGCGATCACCGCCTTGATGCCCATGCCCATCAACGCCCACACCGCGCCCTCGCGGCTGGAGCCGCAGCCGAAATTGTCGCCCGCCAACAGGATCGGCGCGCCGCGATAGGGCGCCTGGTTGAAGACGAAATCGGGATTCTCCGAACCGTCCGGCCGGTAGCGGACCGACTCGAAACAGTACGGACCCAGCTCCTCCCTCCGCAGGCTGACCAGGCGTTCGATGCGGATCACGACATCGGTATCGACATTCTGCCGCATCAGCGGCGCGGCGACGCCTTCCAGGCGCGTGAACTTGTCCATGCCTCGGCTCCTGAACTCTACCCCTCTCCCCCCGCTTCGCGGGCGGCGAGGTGTGATGCGTCACATCTTGCGTACATCGGTGATGGCGCCGGCGATGGCTGCGGCGGCGGCCATGGCCGGCGAGGCGAGGTGCGTGCGCGCCTGCGGGCCCTGGCGGCCGACAAAGTTGCGGTTCGACGTCGACACCGAGCGCTGCAGGGGCGGCACCGTCTCGCCGTTGGACGCCAGGCACATCGAGCAGCCAGGCTCGCGCCAGTCGAAACCGGCAGCCGCAAAGACGCGGTCGAGTCCTTCGGACTCGGCCTGTTTCTTGACCCGCTCTGAGCCGGGCACCACCCAGGCCGTGACATGCGCCGCCTTGTGGCGGCCGCGCACGATCTGCGCTGCGGCGCGCAGATCCGAGATGCGGCTGTTGGTGCAGGAGCCAATGAAAACCCAGTCGATCCGGGTGCCCTCGATCGGCTTGCCCGGTTCCAGGCCCTGGTAGTCGAGTGCCGCTTTCCAGGCGGTGCGCCGGTTCTCGTCGGGTGCCGCCGCGGGATCGGGGATGGCCCTGTCGATCGCGATCACGTGCTCGGGGCTGGTGCCCCAGGTGATCTGCGGCGCGACCTTGGCCATGTCGATGCGATGCTCGACGTCGTAGACCGCATCCTCGTCGCTGGGCAGCGTGCGCCAATGCGCGACGGCCGCGTCGAACGCCGCGCCCTGGGGCGCGAAATCGCGGCCTTCGATAAACTGATAGGTAAGATCGTCCGGTGCGATCAAGCCCATCTTGGCGCCCATCTCTATGGAGAGGTTGCAGATGGTGAAGCGCCCTTCCAGCGGCAGGGCGCGGATGGCCGAGCCGGCATATTCAACCGCGAAGCCCGTGCCGCCGGCGGTGCCGATCGTGCCGATGAGGTGCAGGATCATGTCCTTGGGCGTGACGCCCGGCATGAGACCGCCGTCGAAATCGATGCGCATGCGCCGGGGCTTGCGCTGCACCAGGGTTTGCGTCGCCAGCACGTGCAGCAGCTCGGACGAGCCGATGCCGAACGCGAGCGCGCCAAGGCCACCATGGGTACAGGTGTGGCTGTCGCCGCAGACGATGGTGAGGCCGGGCAGGCTCAAACCCAGCTCGGGGCCGATGATGTGCACGATGCCGTGCCCGTCCTGGCCCAGATCGAACAGGCGGACGCCGAGATCCTTGGCGCGCCGACGCAGCGGCGCCAGCAGCTTATGTCCGGGCGCGAAGGTCTCGCTGGTGCGCCCCGGCAGCGTGGAGACGGCATGATCCGGCGTGGCGAAAGTGAGATCCGGGCGCGCGACCCGGTAGCCTTTCTGCTCGACCGCCTCCAGCGCGCGGGCGCCGGACAGATCGTGAAGAAGATTTCGGTCGATATGCAGCAGCGCGAAACCACCGCCGAGATCGGCGACGACATGGCGATCCCATATCTTGTCGAACAGCGTCCTGCCGGCCATAGCCGCGTGTCCTTCCGTGAAGTGGCCGATAGTTCCGCCGTTGCGCTGCCGCGACAAGCTGCGTTTTGGCGACCGAGGGCAGACAATTCATCGCTCGACAACAAATACAACCGCCCAGCAGGATGATGGCCAAACAGTGCTTCCGCCCCGAGCGGGACGAGGAAACGTCATGCCGGACGCCGGTCGTCGACCCTCCTTATGGCCGCTGCTGATCAGCTGCAGCGCGATCCTGGCGATCTCGCTGGGTATCCGTCATGGCTTCGGAATCTACCTGGCACCGATGTCGCAGGATAACGGCTGGGGCCGCGAGGTGTTCGCGTTCGCCATCGCGTTGCAGAACCTCGTTTGGGGCGCAGCCCAGCCTTTCACCGGACGCATTGCGGATCGCTACGGCGCCGGCCGTGCCGTGGCGCTGGGCAGCGTGTTCTACGTCGCCGGGCTGATCGGCATGGCGAGCATTGCGTCCGCCAGCGGCTTCGTGCTGGTCACGGGCCTGCTGTTGGGCATCGGCCTTGCCGGCACGTCGTTCTCGGTGGTGTTCGGTGCCGTCGGTCGCGCCGTTGCGCCCGAAAAGCGCAGCATGGCGCTGGGCATTTCCGGCGCCGTGGGCTCGTTCGGCCAGTTCGTGATGCTGCCGATGGGCCAGTCGGTGATGGAAGCCGTGGGCTGGTCGGTGGCGTTGATGCTGCTGGCGGCGTTGGCGGCCGCCATGCTGCCGCTGTCGTTTGCGGTGTCCGAGCGCAACGCCAGCGCTCATGCGCCCACCGAGATGTCCGCTGGCGAGGCGCTGCGCACGGCATCGCGCCATGGCGGATTCTGGCTGTTGTCGCTGGGTTTTTTCGTTTGCGGGTTCCAGGTGGTGTTCATCGGAACGCACCTGCCGGCGTTCCTCGTCGACAAGGGACTGTCCGGCAGCAGCGGCGCTGCCGTGCTGGCGCTGGTGGGTCTATTCAATATCGTCGGCTCGTTTCTTGCCGGCTATCTCGGCACGCGCATGCGCAAGGGGTGGCTGCTGTCGGCAATCTACTTCTGTCGCGCCATCGCCATCGTGCTGTTCGTCTTTCTACCCGTCACCACGGTCTCGGCCTGGGCCTTCGGCATTGCCATGGGCTTCCTGTGGCTCAGCACCGTTCCCGTGACCAACGCGGTGGTGGCGGGCATTTTCGGCGTGCGCAACATGTCGATGCTGGGTGGGATCGTGTTCTTCTGCCACCAGATCGGCGCCTTTCTCGGTAGCTGGCTGGGCGGCTATGTCTACGATCGCCTCGGTTCCTACGATCTGGTGTGGCTGATCGCGATCGGCCTCAGCCTTGTCGCGGCATTGCTCAACCTGCCTGTCAAAGAAGAACTCGTGCCGCGCCTGCGTCCTGCCTGACGGTGGAATCACAGATGTTGCACTGCATCGTTGCGCGAACATGACGGGCGCCCTTCGCCGGATCGCCGATCGGCGCACCCGCGTAAGTGGCAATCATCGATCGGCGCACGATCCTTTCCAGGCTCACCGGCCACCCCGCGGAGGGCCATGCTCGGCCTGCGTCATATTGACCGGGCCGCCGGATTCCGTCATCGCTGGCCGTGTTCTGCATCGTGTGGGCGGATTGATTTCACCCTGTGAAACCTGATGCCCCATGATATCGTCAAGGCGCCGTCCTGAGGACGGTTCATGGCGTCCCGGCGGTTGATCGTATCCGTGTCAACGGTCGGGCAGAACAACGCAGTACGGTCTATTATGACGGTTGTGCTGGCGATTTCGATCTTCGCGGCCACGCTGAACAGGGCTATGCTACCTCTCGACCGGCGGTTGCATATGCGTTTGTAAGCGGACTGCCGACAGGGGGTTGCGTGCGCACTAGCAGTCGGCGTTCCGGGGTACCGCTCTATCACATCATCTGTCTCGTGCTGCGTGACGGAATCGATGCCGGCCGCTACAAGCCCGGCTCTGCCCTGCCGACCGAAGACGATCTGGCCCGTGACTACAGGGTGTCGCGGGTTACCGTGCGCCGCGCGTTGGGCGAACTGGCCAATGCAGGCCTGATCGAGCGACGCCAAGGCAGCGGCACCTTCGTGCGGGCGCGGCCTGCTGCCAACGGCAAGCCGCTGGGCGTGATCGCCAGCACCATCAGTCAGATCGACACGCTGTCCGAGCGGACGACGCCGCGCATCATCGAGTTCGAGTATATCGAGACGCCACCCGAGATCGGCGCCGCCTTCGGCCGGCATACCAGCGAGCGCATGCAACGGGCGGTGCGGCTGCGCGAGGCCGATGGCGAAGCGTTGATGTACATCACCACCTGGACACCGGAGAAACTCGGCCGCGCCTACGACTCGGCCGACATGGAGCGCGAGTCGATCAACCAGCTGCTGGCCCGCTCGGGCGTACGGCCGACATCGGGCGAGCAGATCGTGTCAGTCACGATGGCTGACCCGGCGGTCGCCCGCCTGATGCGACTCGACGTCGGCGCCCCGATGCTGAAGGTCATCCGCCTGATGCGCGATCCGCGCCGCCGCATCGTGCAATATGTCGAGATGCTGGCGCGCGCCGATCGCTTCACGATCCGCATGAAGCTGAACGCATAGAGCGCGTCTCGCGTTCATAGAGGCGTTCGTCATCCCAAGCGCAGCGAGGGACGCACCGCGCGTCTTCCGCAGGAGATCCCTCGCTGCGCTCGGGAAGACAGTGGTGCCGCGCGCGATGGCAGTGTGATCGAACGACCGTCTAGCCGAGCGGCGCCCATAGCGATTCGCGATAGGCCTTTTCGATTCGCTCTTCCGCCTGCTTGGTGTCCTGGTCCGACATGCCGATCTGATCGCGGATCATGCAGGCCAGCGACGGCAGCGTGCTGCGATCGATGCGGATCGCCGGATCCCACAGCTTGGATCGCCGGAACGCCTTGGCGCAATGCAGGTAGGCTTCGCGCACTTCCACGACGATGGCGCATTTCGGCTTCTTGCCTTCCACCGCCATCGACTCCAGCAGCTGCGGATCGGTGCTGAGCCGCGCGATGCCGTTGACGCGCACCGTCTCGTCCATGCCGGGCAACAGGAAGACCAGGCCGATCTTCGGGTTGACCAGCAGGTTCTTCAGCGTATCCAGACGGTTGTTGCCGGGCCGGTCGGGGACCGCAACGATGTGCTCACCGAACACCTTGAACGAGCCCGGCGGGTCGCCCCGCGGCGTGACGTCCTGGTTGCCGTCGGCGTCGGCCGTGGCGATGCAGCAGAACGGCGAGAGCTCGATGTAATGGCGCAAATGCTGGTCAATGCGACCGATGTCCTTGGCCACGGCCAATGCGCCAGGCTTGGCGTAGCCGGCCACCAGGGCACGCGCCGCGTCGGCGTCGAGCACCGTGGGCCCAGCGGAAGGCGGAGTGAGACTGTCGGGCATGATGGTCTCCGTTCGAGGCGACAATGCTAGCAAGAGGCGCCCGCGAATTGCATGCGATTTCTACGATCAGAACGGTCTACCCCTCTCCCGTTTACGGGAGAGGGAGGGGCCCATGGCGCGCGGCGCCATGGGAGGGTGAGGGGCTAAGCACGAGAGACCGAGTCCTGCGGCCCTCACCCGCCGCGCGCTCCGCGCGCGTCGACCTCTCCCGCTTGCGGGAGAGGTGAGAACACTACTTCCCTTCCAATGCCTGCAGGCGCTTTTCGATCGCGGCGCGAGCGGGGGCTTCCGTAGGCATCAGGTCGCGCAGCCGGCGCAAGCGGGCGATGGCGCCTTGCTTGTCACCCGTCGCCTCGTCAGCCTGCGCCAGGAAGAACAGCGCAAGCCCGTTGTCGGGGCGCACCTTCTCCAGGCGCTTGAGGACGGCGATGGTCTCGGGCGACAGCGCCTTGACGCCGGCCTCATCCAGACGCAGCCGCACCTCGG
Organism: Vineibacter sp.; assembly: GCA_035279205.1. Classification (GTDB taxonomy): domain Bacteria; phylum Pseudomonadota; class Alphaproteobacteria; order Reyranellales; family Reyranellaceae; genus Vineibacter. Next base: position 539 of record DATEIF010000857.1, on the reverse strand, counting down.
CCCATGCCGACAGAATCTCCGGATCGTCCGGCTTCAGCTTGTCGGCGGCGGCGTAGGCTTCGGCGGCTTTGTCGTGCTCGCCCAGCACGGCGCGTGCGCGGGCCAGGCGGCGCCAGCCCTCGACATCGCCGGGCGTTTCCTTCAGCCGCTCGGCCAGACGATCGACCATGGCGCGAATCTGCTGATCGCGCTGCTCGGGCGGCAGCTGTTCCAGCCGCTTCACGTCGTCGGACGACGGTTGCGGCATCCCTGCAACGCCCGGCTTGCGCTCCCGGCGATCGGGCCGAATGGTCTTGGGATCGATGCCGGCCTGCGTCGCGACGCGTGCGATCTCGCGCGCCAGGGTCTCGAGCCAGGGTGCGCCATCGGGCGAATCGGCCTCGAGGTCGAGCCACTGTTTCAAGGCCGACGCTGCATTGCCGGCCTGGGCATCGGCCAGTCCGAGATAAAAACGCGCGCCCGGACTCTTGGGATCGCGTGCCAGCGCGGCAGTGAACATATCGCGCGCCGGCTGCGTCACCACACCATCGGACTCGAAC
>DATEIF010000856.1:0-14421 GCA_035279205.1 Vineibacter sp. | reverse complement strand
GGCCGCAACGGACTCTTGAACACCACGCTGATCAATCTCGGCGTCATCTCCGATCCGCTCGAGTTCCTGCTGTTCTCCGACTTCGCCGTGGTGTTGGCCTACGTGCACCTCTACACGCTGTTCATGGTGGTGCCGATCTTCAACTCGATGATGCGCATCGACCGTTCGCTGATCGAGGCAGCACGCGACGCCGGCGCCTCGGGCGCGCAGATCGTGCGCCACGTCGTGCTGCCGTTGTGCAAGCCGGGCATCGCCATCGGCTCCATCTTCGTCGTCACCCTGGTGATGGGCGACTTCGTCACCGTGCGCCTGATGAGCGGCGGCCAGAGCGCCTCGGTCGGATTGATGATGGCCAATGCCATGTCGCTGCTGCAGTACCCCGCAGCCGCCGCCAACGCCGTCGTGCTGCTGCTGGTCGTGCTGGCGATGGTGGCCGCCATGCTGCGCATCGTCGACATCCGGCGGGAGCTATAGGCATGCGTGCAAGCGCCAAGCGTTCCAAGAGCTTCTATCCGCTGGCAATCTTCTTCGGCCTGTTCGTGCTGTTCCTTTATGGGCCGATGTCGACCATCATCATCCTGTCGTTCCAGGGCCCGGACGGCGGGCTGACGTTTCCGATGAACGGCGTCTCGCTGCACTGGTTCCGCAACCTGTTCGAGACCCAGGCGGTGGGCGACTTCGGCGGTTCGTTCCAGCGCTCGCTGGTGCTGGGCGTGATCGTGATGATCCTCACGGTCGTCATCTCGTTCACGGCCGGGCTGGCGTTCCGGCACCGCTTCCGTGGCGCCTCCGCGGTTTTCTACCTCGCCGTCGCCAGCCTGATCGTGCCCTCGATCCTGATCTCGCTGGGGATCGGCCTGGTGTTTACCATCCTGGGCTGGCAGCCGGCCTGGTATTCCTCCGGCCTGGGTGCGCACCTGTCATGGACGTTGCCCTTCGGCCTGCTGATCATGTTCGCGGTGTTCAACCGCTTCGATCGGTCCTTCGAGGAGGCCGCGCGCGACCTCGGCGCCACGCCGTGGCAGACCATCCGCCACGTCGTGCTGCCCATCCTCGCGCCCAGCCTGGTCGGCGTCGGGCTGTTCGGCTTCACCCTGTCCTACGACGAGTTCGCGCGCAGCCTGATGACGGCCGGCTCCTTCAATACGCTGCCGCTCGAGATCTACGGCATGACCACCAACGTCACGACACCGGTGCTCTATGCGCTGGGTACCGTCACCACGTTGTTCTCCTTCGTCGTGATCGCCGCCGCCATCATCGCCGTGCAAGTGATCCGCCATCGCCGAGCCCGCCGCGGATCGGACGCTGGCCAGGCGGTCTGACCGTGGCCGTGCATCGACGAGCCCGGGTGCTGCGGCTTCCGACCGCGGGCCCGAATGACACATCAGGCCTGGCTGCCGCGCTCGATGCGGGCTTGATCCGCGCCGAGTCCATCGTTGGCATCATGGGCAAGACCGAAGGCAACGGCTGCGTCAACGATTTCACGCGCGGCTACGCGACGCTGGCGCTGAAGCTCCTGCTGGCAGAGCGCCTGGGGTGCGCGCTGGCGGCGGTCGACCAGCGCGTGGCACTGGTGATGTCGGGCGGCACGGAAGGCGGCCTGTCGCCGCACCTGACGGTGTTCTGCCGTGAGACCGTCGACGCCCCTGACGACACCGGCGGCAAGCGCCTGGCGATCGGCATTGGTTTTACCCGTGCTTTCCAGCCGGAAGAGATCGGCCACGCGGCCCAGATCCAGGAAACCGCGGTCGCGGTCCGCGCTGCCATGGCGGACGCCGGCATCGACAATCCGGCCGACGTCCATTTCGTCCAGATCAAGTGTCCGCTGCTGACCCAGGAGCGGATCGCGCAGGCGCAGGCATATAGCATGGCCGTCGCAACGGAAGACACGTACGAATCGATGGCGCTGTCGCGCGGTGCCTCGGCATTGGGGGTCGCGTTGGCGCTGGGTGACATCCACGCCGCACAAGCCACCGATGCCGCCGTCGGCTGTGACGGGTCGCTGTTCTCCGGTGTCGCCAGCGCGTCCGCCGGCGTCGAATTGCAGCGCAACGAGATCATCGTGCTGGGTAACGCGGCAGGCTGGAGCGGTGATCTGCGCATCGAGCACGACGTCATGGCCGACGCCATCGACCTCGAGGCACCACGCCGCGCACTGGCCCGGCTCGGCCTACCGACGGCCGGCCAGGTGCCGGCCACCGCGCGCGAGCGTATCATCGCCGTGCTGGCCAAGGCCGAGGCCACGCCGGCCGGCACGATCCGCGGTCGGCGCCACGTCATGCTCGACGACAGCGACATCCATAGCACGCGCCATGCGCGCGCCTTGGTCGGAGGCGTCCTCGCGGGCCTGATCGGCGACACCATGCTCTACGTCTCGGGCGGTGCCGAGCATCAGGGACCGGCGGGCGGCGGGCCCGTCGCGATCATCGCGCGGGTCGACATCGCGTAGCCTTCGTGATGAGCTTGTCGGAACGCGACGCGCTGACAGACACCGATGACCGACCATTTTGTCGTTCGCACCATGAGCCGGGGCGACCTCGATCTTGCGATCGACTGGGCAGCGGCCGAAGGCTGGAACCCTGGCCTGGCTGATGCCATGGCCTTCCATGCTGCCGATCCCGGTGGTTTCTTGATCGGCCTGCGTGAGGAGGAGCCGGTCGCCTGTATCTCCGTCGTACGCTATGGCAGCGATTTCGGCTTCCTCGGCTTTTACATCGCGCACCCCACGGCGCGCGGCCAGGGATGCGGCATCCAGGTCTGGCGAGCGGGCATGGCATATCTGGCAGGGCGCAATGTCGGCCTCGACGGCGTGCCGGCGCAGCAGAACAACTACCGCAAATCGGGTTTCACCCTGGCGTGGCGCAATATCCGCTTCGAAGGGGCACCGCCGGCATCCGTCGCCGCGCCATCAGGCGTCACGTTGATCGACGCCGCGACGGTCCCCTTCGACCGCTTGTCTGCCTTCGACCGTCGGCTTTTCCCAGCACCGCGTGAGGCGTTCCTGTCGCTGTGGATCGCGCTGCCGGGGCACCGCGCCCGGCTGGCCCTGCGCGACGGCGACATCGTCGGCTTGGGCGTGGCGCGACCGTGTCGAAACGGCACCAAGATCGGGCCGCTGTACGCCGACGATCCGGCGATCGCCGCTGCGTTGGTCGGCGATCTTTGCACGGGCATCAGTGACGGCCCAGTCATCATTGATGTGCCTGAGGTCAATCCGGCCGCAGTCGCCATGGCCCGGTCGTTTGCCATGACGCCGGCCTTCGAGACCGCGCGCATGTATACCGGCGCCGCGCCGGCCGCCGACTTGCGCAGCCTCTTCGGCATCACCACGTTCGAACTAGGCTGACCGATGCGTTGCGGAGGACCCCGATGCGTCTGTTGCTGATCAATCCCAACACCACCGCCGCGATCACCGACAAGGTGGTGGCCATGGCGCACACCGTGGTGGCACCAACCACCGAGCTGGTGGCGGTCACCGGCCGCTTCGGCGCCGCTTATGTCGCCAGCCGCGCCGCCTATGCCATTGCCGCGCATGCCGCACTCGATGCTTGGGCCGAAACACCCGGCCCGTTCGACGCCGTGGTGCTGGCCTGCTTCGGTGATCCAGGCCTGGATGCGCTGCGCGAGCTGGCGCCCGTACCGGTGGTCGGCATGGCCGAGGCCTCGATCCAGACCGCATGCCAGCTCGGCGGCCGGTTCGGCATCGTTACCGGCGGCGAGCGCTGGGCACCCATGCTGCGCGAGTTTGTCGCCGCGCGTGGCCTCGCCGACCGCCTGGCCTGTGTCCATACGGTGGCCCCGACCGGGGCCGACATCGCGCGCGATCCCGACGGATCGCTGTCGGTATTGGCAACCGCCTGCGCACATGCCGTCGATGGCGGCGCCGACACGGTGATCCTGGGCGGCGCCGGGCTGGCCGGCCTGGCGGCACGACTGGCGCATCGCGTGCCGGTGCCGCTGATTGACGGCGTCGCGGCGGCCATTGGACAGGCGGAGGCGCTGGCGCGGCTCGGCACCGGTAAGGGCCGCACCGGCAGCTTCGCCCTGCCGCCGCCCGTCGACAGCATCGGCCTTTCGATCGGGCTGGCCACGCGGCTGGCGGGGCGCACGGGATCGTGATCGTCGACAGCGGCGCTGCCGCATGCCGCCGTTGCGGTGCCGACATTGCTTGGCCTTCGACTCCGGGGCCCGACGATGTTAACGAGAAATTTCCCGGCCACCCGATCCGGCCGGTCGTTTCGTCGGCAAATGGAGTTCACGATGACCGACGCCTTCATCTGCGACACCGTGCGCACCCCGATCGGGCGCTACAACGGCGCGCTTTCCAGTGTCCGCACCGATGATCTGGCGGCGTTGCCGCTCAAGGCGCTGATGACCCGCAATCCCGGGATCGACTGGGGCGCGGTCGATGACATTGTCTATGGCTGCGTCAATCAGGCCGGCGAAGACAACCGCAACGTAGCGCGCATGGCCGGGCTGCTGGCCGGACTGCCGGTCGAGGTCGCCGGCGCCACGGTCAACCGCCTGTGCGGCTCGGGCATCGAGGCGACAGCCGCGGCCGCCCGCGCCATCAAGACCGGCGAGGCGCAGATCATGATCGCCGGTGGTGTCGAGAGCATGACGCGCTCGCCCTATGTCATGGGCAAGCCAGCGGCGGGCTTCGATCGCAACATGAAGCTCGAGGACACGGTGCTGGGCTGGCGCTTCGTCAACCCGGCGATGAAGGCACGCTATGGCGTCGATGCCATGGGCCAGACCGCGGAAAACGTGGCCCAGGAGCACCAGATCAGCCGCGTCGACCAGGACGCTTTCGCCTACCGCAGCCAGCAGCGCTGCAAGAAAGCGACCGAGCGCGGCTTCTTCAAGAAGGAGCTGATCCCGGTCACGGTCAAGAAGGGCAAGACCGAGAGCGTCGTGGAGGTCGACGAGCATCCGCGCTTCGACACGACGATGGAAGGCCTGTCCAAGCTGCCGCCGGCCTTCCACGAGGAAGGTTCCGTGACGGCGGGCAACTCCTCGGGCATCAATGACGGCGCCTGCGCCATGATCATCGCCTCGGAAAAGGCCGCCAAGGGCCAGGGCCTGACGCCGCGGGCGCGCGTGATCGCCGCAGCTGCCGCCGGCGTGCCGCCGCGGGTAATGGGCATCGGACCCGTGCCGGCGTCGCGCAAGGTGCTGGAGATCGCCGGGCTGAAGATTTCCGACATGGACGTGGTCGAGCTCAACGAGGCGTTCGCGGCCCAGGGTCTGGCGGTCATGCGCCAGCTCGGCCTGCCCGATTGCGCCGACCACGTGAATGCCAACGGCGGCGCCATTGCGCTCGGCCATCCGCTGGGTGCCAGCGGCGGGCGGCTGATCATGACCGCGATCAACCAGCTCGAGGAGATCGGCGGCCGCTATGCGCTGTGCACCATGTGCATCGGCGTCGGCCAGGGCATCGCCATGGTGATCGAACGGGTTTGATTGGCGTAGCGTAGCGTACCCCTCTCTCAACTTCCGGGGCGCCGTCTGGCGCCCCTTTTCTTGCGCCCTTTTCAAAGACCCGTCGCATTGCTCGGGATGACAGTCGCGGCTCGAAGTGACAGGCTGCGGTCAATGACCGAGACTCGCACGCCCACCTTCTGTCCGTTGTGCCGCTCGCGCTGCGGCGCCATTGCGATCGTGCGCGACGACAAGCTGGCGACCCTGGAGGCCGATCCCAGCCATCCCACCGGCGAAGCGCTGTGCATCAAGGGCAAGGCGGCGCCGGAGATCGTCGCCAATCCCAACCGGCTGCTGTATCCGCTGATCCGCACCGCGCCCAAGGATGCCGCCGACCCGCAGTGGCGCCGCGCCAGCTGGGACGAGGCCCTGACGCTGGTGACCGACAGGCTGTCGCGGATCGCGCAGGCGCATGGTCCGGAGGGTGTCGCCTTCGCCTCCACGTCGCCCAGCGGCGCGCCCATTTCCGACGCACTGGTCTGGGTCGAACGCTTCATCAACCGCTTCGGTAGCCCCAACTGCCTCTACGCCACCGAGATCTGCAACTGGCACAAGGACCACGCCCACGAATTCACCTGGGGCGTCGGCATCCGCTCGCCGGACTTCGACAACACGGGCTGCGTGCTGCTGTGGGGCCACAACCCGACGGCATCCTGGCTCGACCACACGCTGGGCGTGGCGCGGGCGCGGCGCAAGGGCGCCAAGGTCGTGGTCGTCGATCCGCGCCGCGCCGGCCCTGCGATCGGCGCCGATGCCTGGCTGCGCGTGCGGCCGGGCACCGACGGCGCGCTGGCCCTGTCGATCGCGCATGTGATGCTGGAGCGCGGTTGGTTCGACGCCGCCTTCATCCGGCAATGGAGCAATGGTCCGCTGCTGGTGCGCACCGACACCGGCTGCTTCCTGCGCATGGGCGACCTCGACGGCAGCGGCGATGCGCGGCTGGCCGCCTGGGATCGGATCGCAAGCCGGCCCGCCCCCTATGACCCGCAGCGCGGCTGCTACGATGCCGACATCGATACCGATCTGCTGGCGCTGCGCGGCGGCGTGACCCTGGAGGGGCCGCGCGGCAGCATAACCTGCCGCACGGCGTTCGATCTCTATGCCGCGCTCTGCCGCGACTACACGCCCGAGCGTACCGCCGGGATCTGCTGGGTATCCGCTGGCGACATCGAGCGTACGGCGAAGCTGTTGCATGAGTCCCGGCCGGTTTGCCTCTACGCCTGGACCGGCGTCGGCCAGCACACCAACGCGACTCAGACCGATCGCGCCATTGCCATTCTCCACATGCTGACCGGCAGCCACGACGTGCCGGGCGGCAATTTCGCGCCGACCCTGCCGGCTGCCGCCGACATGAGCGGCCGCGACCTGCTGCCGGCCGCGCAGCGCGCCAAGGCGCTGGGACTGCGCGAACGGCCGCTGGGTCCGCCAGCCCGCGGCTGGGTCCGCACCGACGATTTCTGTCGCGCCGTGCTCGATGGCACGCCTTACACGGTTGCCGGGCTGGTCGCTTTCGGCGCCAATCTCGCGGTCTCCCATGCCGACAGCCGGGCCATCGCCGACGCGCTCAAGCGGTTGGACTTCTACGTCCACTGCGACGTGGTCATGAATCCAACCGCCCAGTTCGCCGACGTGGTGTTGCCGGTGAACATGCCGTTCGAGCGCGACGCCTTGCGCGTAGGCTTCGATCCGACACAAGCAGCGGCACGGCGGGTGCAATACCGTCACGCCATACTGCCCTCGCAGGGCGAGAGCCGGTCGGACGCCTGGATCATCTTCGAGCTGGCGCAGCGCCTGGGCTTCGGTGCCGATTTTTGGAACGGCGACATCGAGGCCGGCTATGCCGCGATCCTGGCGCCGCTGGGACTCACCCTCGACACCCTGCGTCAGTCGCCGGCCGGTATCGATCTACCGCTGGCACCGCGCTACCGCCGCTTCGCCGAGCCGGTCGATGGCGTGCCGCGCGGCTTCGCCACGCCGACCCGCAAGGCCGAGATCTATTCCGAACGCCTTCTCGAGCACGGCCAAAGCCCGCTGCCCGACTATGTGCCACCGATGGTGTCACCCGAAACGGCGGGACCGGCCTATCCGCTGGTCCTGACGTCGGCCAAACGCATCTATTTCAACCACAGCCAGCACCGCGACATCGCCGCCCTGCGGCGGCGCATGCCCGATCCGCTGGTCGAGCTGCATCCCGATACCGCCGCCGCCCGCGGCATCGCCGAGGGCGACTGGGTGCGCCTGCGCACGCCGCGCGGCAGCATCCGCATGCGCGTCACCCTCGATTCGCACCTCGACCCGCGCGTCGTATCATCGACCTATGGCTGGTGGGCCGGCAACAAGGCCCTGGGCCTGCCGCCGCTTGATCCGTTCTCGGAAGACGGCGCCAACTACAACCTGCTGATCGGCGATGACCGACTCGATCCGATCAGCGGCTCGGCGCCGCATCGCTCCTACGCCTGTGAAGTGGAGAAGGACGTCGCTTCATGGTGAGCCTGTCGAACCATGAAGCTGCCCGCACCACAGCTGTGCGAAGCCTTCATGGTTCGACAAGCTCACCATGAAGGCTATAAGAACCGCGCTCAGGTCGCGCGGCGCATGGCAGCGGTCAGGGCACCGGCCCCGATCAGCACACCGCCGCCGACGCGGTTGACCACGCGGCGGACTTGGGGCTGGCGAATGACGCCGCCAGCGCGGCTGGCCAGCAGGCCGTAAAGACCGGCATTGAGCGCGGCCAGCGTGACGAACGTGGCGACGAGGATCGCGGCCTGCGGTGCCCAGGCGTGCGATGGATCCATGAACTGTGGCACGAAGGCGATGAAGAACAGGATGCTCTTGGGATTCAGCGCCGTCACCGCATAGGCGTGCGCCATCATCACCCAGGGCGAGCGGCGCTCGATCGTCGCCGTGAGGTCGCCGCCGACGGGGGCACGCCACAGCCGGATACCGAGATAGATCAGGTAGGCGGCGCCGACCCACTTCAGGACTGTGAAGAGATCGCTCGACGCCGCCAGCAGCGCGCCAACGCCCAGCAGCGACAGGCTCATGGCCGTAAGATCACCCAGCGCCACGCCGGCGACGATGGCCAGCGCCGCGCGCCGTCCTTCCCCCAGCGCATAGCCGATCACCAGCGCGATGGTCGGGCCGGGGATGATGAGGACGACGGTCGCGGCGGCAACAAAGGCAAGCCACAGGTCAAGCGGCATGGCGGTCTCCTCGGAAAGACGGGGCCGTGGCTCACGGGCCGGCCCGACGATGGGGCGGCATCAATCCCTCTCCTTTTCGCGACGTCAACCGTACCGTTCAGGGTCGCGGGCACCGCCAAGAGCCCGTCACGGTGACATGTTCGCTCTCCGCCATGCGGCCATGCGCCAGGTCGGGTTCGACGTGGGTCAGGCGGAAGCGGCCGCCCAACCCATCGCGATCCAGCGTGACCGTTCCCGATGCCGTGGCATCACGTGCATCGAAGCGCCCCTTCCACGCCCCTTTGCTCGTCATGCCAAGGGAAAAGGATCGCGCCAGCCGCACGGGACCCGCGGTCTTCAACTGATCCGGCACGGGATCGATTTCCAGAGAGAAGTACTTGACGATCGGATTGTTGCGCGGCGGATAGCCCGGCGCCACGCCCATCGGCACCGACGAGCCATCGTCCTCGACCGTTGACGGATCAGGGCCGAAGACCACGGCATATCCCACGACATGGTTGGGCGGATCGCCGGCCGCCGGCGTGGGTTCAGCAGCGCTGGGAAGCCGCACGCGCGCCGGCATGACGCACTTGTGGCGATCATCGCCGCGATGCGCAAAGGTTGCTGAGGCAACAAACTTCGCGTTCTGCAGATTGACCGTGACGACGAGGTCTTGGCCGAACGACACCGCTGTCGGTGTTTCGCCGCATGCCGCCACGCAGAGCAACAGGGCGAGCGCCATGGTGCCAGTCTGGATACGAATCATATCCCCCTTTTTACGGCTATGCCCGGCGTCCGCCGTAGCGCATCAGCGATGGGCCGTGGCGGCGCAACCAGGCCTTGCCGGCCGCCATGTCACCTGATGTGAGCTTCTCGGCCAGCGCCCAGAAGCGGGCGCCGTGGTTGTGATGGACGAGGTGCGCAATCTCATGCGCCACCACGTAATCCACCACCTCAGGCGGCGCGAACACCAAGCGTAGCGAAAAAGAGAGCACGCCTGATTTCGCGCAACTGCCCCACTGGGTCGCTGTATCGCGCAGCGTCACATGAGCCACGGATCTATCAATACGCGCGGCCTTTTCGCGCACCAGGGGCATCAGGTGGTCACGCAACTGCTTGGTCAGCCAATCACCCACGCGGCGCGGCACATGCTCGACGCCGCCCGCGACATGGATCTCGCCACCCTCGATCCACACGGTGCCACGGGCATCCGGCCGGTGACGAATGCGGTGCGGCACGCCGAACAATGGAATAACTGCATCATCGGCGAACGGCACCGGCTCCTGCCGACGCTTCAGGCGCACTGCGATCCACGCCGCGTTCTGGCGCGCGAACGCCAGAGCCTGCTCCTTGGACATGCGCGGTGGTACGATCAACTTCACGTGGCCGGTGCGCGAATCAACGCGCAACGCGACCCGGCGAGCGCGCGGACTAGGCTCGTATGCGATGGTCAGTGTCTCGCCTGCGTGTTCGATATCGATCGCATCTTCGGCGCGGCTGGTCGCAAGACCGTCCAACACCGCTAGCGCCCAGGCGATCTTGCTGCGCACATAGCGCTCGATCGTGGCCATCGGCTCCAGGACCGGCGCAACAACCACGACGGTTTTCGCCATGGGATCAACTCTGATGACAATTCGCCGGGCGCGCGCGCTGCGCTCGAACACCACATCGAGTTGCCGACCGTCTTCGGAGAAGGTGAGCCGGCGCGGCGTCTTCGCCGCAACCGGCACCGGTGCCCGTTGCGGCGGGACATGGCCGAACAGATCGGCGTGCGACTGCACCAGGGGATCGACGCGGCGGCTCGACATTGGGTTAGAGTAAGAGCCCTTCGTGCCAGATCAAGTGAGGATAACATGACAACCGAACCCGCGCTTGCCAGCGCCCACGACACGCTCCGCGAGGCCGGCCGCCAGGTACTGCGCGAGGTACTGGGCGCGCCCTATCTCGAAAAGCGAGACGCCGGCACCACGCCGTTCAACGGCCAGGCGCGGCGGCTCAGCGAGGAGTTTGCCTACGCCACGCTGTGGACCCGCGGCACGCTCGACCGCAAGCAGCGCAGCATGATCACCATCGCCATGCTGTGTGCGCTGAACCGGCCGCACGAACTGCGCATCCACCTGGTCGGTGCGCTCAACAACGGCTGCACCGCCGAGGAGATCAGCGAGATCTTCACCCACGCCATCGCCTATTGCGGGTTTCCCGCAGCCATTGACGCCTTGCGCACGGCCGAAGAGGTGCTGAAGGAACACGGGAAACTCTAGGAGCTATCCCTCCTCCTGGGAGCGCGGCGTGGGCGGAGAGGTTTCATTCACCCGGCAGTCACGCTCTTCCAGTCGAGGTCGAAGCGCGCCAGGTACTTGCGCAGGCGGTCGGCGTCGTTGGCACTCGCCTTCTGCCGGCGTGACTGGGCGAAGAGGGCGCGGCCGGCGCTGCTCAATGAGGTGTGCCGCCGGCAGACCTTGACGATTTCGGCAAGCTGCAGGCGGTCGAACAGGTCGACCTGCTCCAGCCGCGTCGCGCCCATCAGGTCGCGCAACAGGGTGTCGGAGTCCGTCGCGGCGGCCGGCGTCCAGGCCAGCCGCAGGCGCCCGATCTCCTCGCCGACGATGTCCTCGTCGATGCGGCCTGAGGCCGTCAACGTGGCCATGCGCGTGATCGAGGCGCCGAGATCGCGGAAATTGGCGTTCCACGACGCCTCGGGCGACGTCGCGAAGGCGAGATAGCGGGTGCGTGCCTCGCGGTTGAAGGTGATCTGCGTGCCGGCGTTGATGGCATAGCGCTGCAGTTCGAAGTCGATGTTCGGCTCGATGTCCTCGCGCCGCGCCGACAGGCCGGGCAATGCGAACGTCCACAGATTGAGGCGGGCCAGCAGGTCCTCGCGGAACCGGCCCTCGGCCACGGCCGCCGACAGATCGCGGTTGGTGCCGGCGATGAGCTGGAAGTCGCTCGCCACCTCCTTGTCGGCGCCCACTGGCAAGAACGTCTTCTCCTCGATCGCGCGCAGGATCATGGCCTGCTCGTCGAGGCCCAGCTCGCCGATCTCGTCTAGGAAGAGGATACCGCCATGCGCAGCGCGCAGCAGGCCGGTCCGGGCCTGGTGCGCGCCGGTGAACGCCCCCTTGACGTGCCCGAACAGCGCCGACATCGCGCCATCGCCGCGCAGCGTGGCGCAGTTGACCTCGACAAACGGCCCCTCGACCTGATGCCGGGTTTTCTTCAGGTCGTAGATGCGGCGCGCCAGTTGCGATTTCCCGGCCCCGGTAGGGCCGATCAGCAGCAGCGGCGCGCGGGAGCGGATGGCGACCTTCTCGATCTGGTCGATCATGCGGTTGAAGGCGACGTTGCAGGTGGCGATGCCGGACTTCAGGAACGAAGCACCCTCCTCGCGCTCCTGCCTGAACCGCGAGGCGATGCGGTCGTATCGCGACAGATCGAGGTCGATGATGTCGTAGCGGCCAAGAACCTCGCCGTCCTTACGCCGCGGCGGACTGAGCTGCAGCAGCTGCGCCGGCAGGTAATGCGCCTCGGTCAGCAGGAACCAGCAGATCTGCGCGACGTGGGTGCCCGTTGTGATGTTGACGAGATAATCCTCGGCCTCGGTATCGAACGGATAGGCGCGCGCGAACCCGTGCAACGCGCCATAAACCTCCTGGAAATCCCAGGGATCGCGCAGGTTCATGACGTGCGCGCGGACCTCGGTGTCGGGCGAGACCTGTTTGATGTCGCCGCAGATGCGCCGCGCCAGCGACTCTGAGCGCTGATCGTGGATCAACTCGAGCCGGTCGACCTGAAAGTCCTCGTGCTGGCACATCGCGACCGTAGGCCGCCAATGCTGCCAGCGGTTCTCATGTTTGCCGGAATCCAACGTCGTTCCGAGGAAACCGATTACCACCCGCTGCTTGGACATGTCTTATATTAAAATATAAAAAACGATCTTAACAGCTACAAAATCTTCCATGCGCAGCCACCCAAGTTCAACAGTCGAAAATTTTCCCGGTAGAATTAGTCAATAAAAACAAAACATTAAAAGATTCTTGTCCCGGTCATTCGATGGTGGCACGCGACTGGCAATAGGACGGGCCAGCAAACGAAGGACAGCGTATCATGGCCAACAAGAACCTCTTCGCCTCGGTGATCGGCAAGCTGATGCCGCGGACGGATGCGCGCAACCACGAGGGCGCACCGGCCTACGCGTTCACGCCGCGCCATCAACTGGCGCAGCTGGCGGCGACGGGCACGCTGAACCAGACGTTCTACGCCGATGCCCGCGCGCAGTTCGACGACGTGTACCTGCTGGCGGCCGACCTCGAGCCCGCCTTCATCGCGCGCACGGCGGTGTTCGCTCGCGAGCGCGGTTACATGAAGGACATGCCGGCGCTGTTGCTGGCACTGCTGTCGACCCTGCCGTCGGCCGAGTTCGCACCGGCGTTCCGCCGCGTGGTCGACAACGGCAAGATGCTGCGCACCTTCGTGCAGATCATGCGGTCGGGCGCGGTGGGTCGTAAGTCGCTGGGTACGCGGCCCAAGAAGCTCGTGCAGGGCTGGCTGAAGACGGCGTCGGACATCGAGATCATGCGCGCCGCGGTGGGCCAGGACCCGTCGCTGGCGGATGTGATCAAGATGGTCCACCCGAAGCCCGCCGACGCGGGCCGCGCGGCGCTCTACGGCTACCTGATCGGCCGGCCGTACGACGTGGCGGCGCTGCCGGCGGTCGCGCGTGCCTTCGAGGCCTTCAAGACCGACCCGTCGGCGCCGCTGCCGGACGTGCCGTTCCAGATGCTGACGGCGCTGCCGCTGACGGCGACGCACTGGGCCGCCATCGGCCGCCAGGCCGGGTGGCACATGCTGCGCATGAACCTCAACACCTTCGCGCGCCATGGCGCGTTCGAGGTCAAGGGGTTCGCCGAGCACGTCGCGCGCCAGCTGTGCGATCGAAAGGCCATCGCACGCGCCAAGGCGTTCCCGTACCAGCTCATGGCGGCCCACGCCATGATCGGCTCGGGCGTGCCGCGGATCGTGCGCACGGCGCTGGAGCACGCGATGGAAGTCGCGATCGGCAACGTGCCGGTGGTCGCGGGCAACGTCGTCGTCTGCCCCGACGTGTCGGGGTCGATGTCCTCGCCGGTGACCGGCCACCGCAAGAGCGCAACGACCGCGGTGCGCTGCATCGATGTCGCGGCGCTGGTCGCAGCAGCGATGCTGCGGGCCAATCCGCAGGCACGGGTGCTGCCGTTCGAGCAGGATGTGGTCGCCATCGACCTCGACCGGCGCGACACGGTGATGGCCAACGCGGCGAAGCTCGCGGCGATCGGCGGCGGCGGAACCAACTGCTCGGCTCCGATCGAGCGGCTGGTGAAGCAGCGCGACAAGGTCGATCTGGTGGTGATGGTGTCGGATAACGAGTCGTGGGTCGATGCGAACCAGCATCGCATTCGCGGCACGGGTCTGATGCAGGCCTGGACGAAGCTCAAGGTGTTCAACCCGAACGCGCGCCTCGTCTGCCTCGACATCCAGCCCAACACCACGACGCAGGCGCCCGAGCGATCGGACATCCTCAACATCGGCGGCTTCTCCGATGCGGTGTTCGATGTGATCGGTGCCTTCGCCAACGGGACGCTGGGCGCCGATCACTGGATCGGCGAGATCGAGAGGATCGCGCTGTAGCGGCGGTCACAGACTAAGGCGCTTTCCCGATCGCGAGCGATCGGGAAACGCCGATGAGGCTGGAGGGGATGCTGTGTCCCTCCAGCCAACCAGG
>DATEIF010000855.1:0-4878 GCA_035279205.1 Vineibacter sp. | reverse complement strand
GACAACGTCCAGCGCGTGTCCCGCGGCGAGCCGCCGCTGTGGGTGATCCCGGAGCTTGGGCTTTAGAACCTCGAAGCCGGATGATCCGCCGCCACTGTCATCCTGAGCGCTTGAGATTCGGGGCACCTTCCCCCTCCGGGGGAAGGAATGGATCACATCCTCTGAGCGAAGCGAAGGATCCTGCGGTGTTGGTATCAGCACGCCGACGCTGATGATCACCAGCGCCGACGTCGTATGGACGACGCACCGCAAGGTCCTTCGCTTCGCTCAGGACGACAACGCCGTGGAACGCGCCGTCTGATGACTACGCGCTGAGGCCCATATGTTGAAGAACCAGCGTCGCCGCCGATTGATCGGGATCGCTGGTGTCGATTTCCAGGTCGGCGATCTGCCTCAGGTGCGGTTCGACCGTTTGGCGCAGGCGCAGGACGCGTGCCACCTCCTCGGGCGATTGTCCGTAGCCAGATCCCTGTCGTGAGCCGAGCCGCGCGACGATGACGGCGTCCGGCGCGCTGAGCAGCACGATCAGATCGAACCTGGCGACAAACCGGGTCATGTTGCTGGCGCACCCGCTGACGAACAGCGGGCCGTCGTCGTGGCGGGACAAGAGTTCGTGAACGCGGTCCTCCCGCCACACCCAGTCCTGACCCGGCTTCACCTCATTGTCGGGATCGTCGGGATCTGGCGCCGCGGTAACCCACATCGAGTAGGCATCGCCGTCGAGATCGACGGCGGTGTAGCCCCGGGATGACAGGTCGCGGACGATGGTCGTCTTGCCGGTTCCCGACATCCCGGTGATCAGTACCTTTTTCATCATCCACCAACGGCGCGATGGGGCGCTGAGTCAAAAATTCCTTGTTCTTAAATAGAGAATGTCGTAGAGTGCGTAAATACCGAGCCCGACTCTCGTGCTCCCGCTGCTGACAGGGCGGGCTGCCGGTTGTTGTCGTCGGTGCGCCGGTGCAGTCCGAGTTGTTGTCATTGTTGTAATTGTTGTCACGCGTTTCGCCGTAGTGATTTGTTTCCGGAAACAGCCGCTGTACCGTCTCCGCAGCCCGGCCTGCGTAACCAAGCCTTTGATTTCGGCGTCGAATCAAATGCGCAATTTGCGCAAGTCATGGTGTTGCCGAGCCGGGCCGGTCGCCGGGTGTCGAGCAACCGCAGGTCTGACCTTCCGGGCACGCGGTTTGTCTTGCGCGTGATCGGCTGACTATAGTGTCCACGAACATAGCGTCGGACCGCCCGAACCAACGGGCGGCGCACGTGATCAAAACCTCAAGAGGAAGCGCGCATGAACGAGGTCAGGTACACGGCCCCGCACACGCTCGACGAGGCAGTCAGTGCCCTGGCTGCCGCCAACGGCACCGGCCGCATACTCGCTGGCGGCACCGATCTGCTGGTGCAGATGAAGGCCGGCATGGTGTCGCCGGGCGTGATCGTCGACGTGAAGAAGATCACCGAGATGACCACCATCGACGAGAAGGGTGGCAGCTTTCGCGTCGGCGCCGCCGTCTCGGGCGCCGTGATCGGCGAGCACGCAGGCCTGCGCAAGGCATGGCCCGGCGTGGTCGAGGCGGTCAACCTGATCGGCTCCAAGCAGATCCAGGGCCGCGCCTCGGCCGGCGGCAACCTGTGCAACGCCTCGCCCGCCGCCGACAGCGTGCCGGCGCTGGTCGCGGCCGGTGCCATCGTCACCGTGCACGGCCCCAAGGGACGCCGAGAGGTGCCGGTCGAGAAAATCCATGCCGGCCCGGGGCGCACCACGCTCGAGCGCGGCGAGATCGTCGTCAGCTTCACCTTGCCGGCACGGCCGCCGGGGTCCAGCGACGCCTATCTGCGCCTGATCCCGCGCACCGAGATGGATATCGCGGTGGTCGGTTGCGGTGTCAGTCTGACGTTGCAGGGCGGCACCTGCACCAGCGCGCGCGTCAGTCTCGGCGCCGTAGCGCCCACGGTGCTGCTGGTCGAAGACGCCGCCAAGGCGCTCATCGGCTCACGCCTGGACGACAAGGCGCTGGAGGCGGCAGCGGCGGCATGCCGGGCTGTCTGCAAGCCGATCGACGACAAGCGCGGCACCATCGTTTACCGCACCAAGATCGCCGGCGTGCTCCTGAAGCGCGCCACCGCGATCGCTGCCGAACGCGCCGGGGGGCGCTGAGCCATGGCCAAGACACACGTCTCCACGACCATCAACGGCGAGCCGGTCGAATTCCTCTGTGACGCATCACAGACCATGCTCGACGTGCTGCGCGACCAGCTCGGGCTCACCGGCAGCAAGGAGGGCTGCGGCTCCGGCGACTGCGGCGCCTGCAGCGTCACGCTGGACAACCGCCTGGTCTGCAGCTGCCTGATCCTGGCACCCGAGGCCGACGGGCATCACATCCAGACCATTGAGGGCATGGCGCAGGGCGATCAGCTGCATCCCCTGCAGAAGAAGTTCGTCGAGCTGGCGGCCCTGCAATGCGGCATCTGCACGCCGGGCTTTCTGGTCGCCTCCAAGGCGCTGCTCGACCGCAATCCCAACCCGACCGAAACCGAAGTCCGCTATTGGCTCGCGGGTAATCTTTGTCGCTGTACCGGATACGACAAGATCATCCGCGCCGTGATGGAAGTGGCTGCCGACATGAGGGAGGCCGCGCGATGAGCAACCCGACATACAAATGGATCGGTACGCGTCCCAACCGCCCTGACGGTGCCGACAAGGTGACCGGTCGCGCCCGTTTCGGCGCCGACTTCAACATGCCGGGCCAGCTGATCGGCAAGGTGCTGCGCAGCCCGCACGCGCATGCGCTGATCAGGTCGATCGACACGTCGGCGGCCGAGGCCCTGCCCGGCGTGAAGTCGGTGGTCACGGCGAAGGATTTTCCCGATCAGCCCAACGTGATCGTTCCCACCGGCGAGATGCAGGTCAACCTGCGCGATATCACGCGCAACGTCATGGCGCGTGAGAAGGTGCTCTACGAAGGCCATGCCGTTGCGGCGGTGGCGGCGACGACCGAGGCCGTGGCGCGCGAGGCGCTGCGGCTGATCAAGGTCGACTACGAAATCCTGCCGCACGTGATTGACGTCGAAGCAGCGATGAAGGACGACGCGCCGGTCCTGCACGACCACCTGATCACCGAAGGCGTCAAGCCGCCGCCGGAGAAGGCGTCGAACATCGCCAAGCGCATGGACAACGTGAAGGGCGATGTCGAGGCCGGCTTTCGAAACGCCGACGTGATCGTTGAGCGCAGCTATGTCACAGCGCCGGTTCACCAGGGCTACATTGAGCCGCACGCGGCCCTGGCCAGCGCCGCCGAGGATGGCCAGGTGCAGATCTGGTCGACGACGCAGGGCCACTTCCAGGTGCGCGGCTTCTGCAGCCGCCTGCTCAACATCGAGACGTCGCAGATCCGCGTGACGCCGTCGGAAATCGGCGGCGGTTTCGGCGGCAAGACCGTGGTCTATCTCGAGCCGGTGGCGGTGCGCCTGTCGCAGAAGACCGGCAAGCCGGTGAAGATGGTGATGAGCCGCGAGGAGGTGTTCCGCGCTTCCGGTCCGGCGCCGGGCGGCACGGTGAAGGTGAAGATCGGCGCCAAGCGCGATGGCCGCATTGTTGCCGGCGAATGCACGGTGGCGCTGCAGGCCGGCGCGTTTCCGGGTTCGCCACTGGGGCCGGCATGCTGGACCAGCTTCGCCTGCTACGACATCGACAACATCAAGGTCGTTGGCTTCGACGTGGTCAGCAACCGGCCCAAGGTCGCGGCCTACCGTGCACCCGGCGCGCCGATCTCGGCTTGGGGCGTGGAGTCGACGCTCGACATCCTCGCCCAGGAACTGGGCATGGATCCCATCGATCTGCGCCTGAAGAACGCCGCGAAGAAGGGCACCAAGACCAGCTACGGCCCGACCTTCGACACCATCGGCTTCGTCGAGACGCTCGAAGCGGTGAAGAACTCGGCGCACTACAAGAGCCCGGTGAAGCCCGGCATGGCACGCGGCGTGGCCGCCGGCTTCTGGTTCAACGTCGGCGCCGATTCCAGTGCCGCGGCGCATGTCGCCGAGGACGGCACGGTGACGGTGATCTCGGGCAACCCCGACATCGGCGGCTCGCGCGCGTCGCTGGCGCTGATGGCGGCCGAGGAGCTGGGCGTCGACTACGACAAGGTGCGCCCCGTCATTGCCGACACCAGCTCGATCGGCTTCAACTTCGTGACCGGCGGCAGCCGCGTCACCTTCGCGACTGGACTGGCCGTGGTGAACTCGGTCAAGGACATGATCCGCGAGCTCAAGGTGCGCGCCGCCAAGACCTGGAAGGTCGATCCCGAGGCGGTAGTGTGGGAGAACGGCTACGCGCGGCCGGCCGGCAGCAATGTCGGCGAGTTCGAGCCGCTGTCGCTGGCCGACCTGGCGGCGAGCGCCGGCCGGACCGGTGGCCCGATCAATGGCCATGCCCAGCTCAACGCCCAGGGCGCGGGCCCGGGGTTCGGCGTGCATGTCGTCGACCTCGCCGTCGACCGCGACACTGGCATCGTCACCATCGATCGCTACACGGCGGCGCAGGACGTCGGCACGGCGATCCATCCCAGCTATGTCGAGGGCCAGCTGCAGGGCGGTGTCGTGCAGGGCATCGGCTGGGCATTGAACGAGGAATACATCTACAACAGCAAGGGCCGGCTCGATAACGCAGGCTTCCTCGACTACCGCATGCCGGTGGCCTCGGACTTGCCGATGATCGAGACCATCCTGGTCGAGGTCCGCAACCCGCACCATCCCTATGGCGTGCGCGGTGTCGGCGAGGTGCCGATCGTGCCGCCGCTGGCCGCGGTCGGCAACGCCGTCGCCCGTGCCTCGGGCGTGCGCATGACCGAGCTGCCGATGTCCCCACCGCGCCTGTCG
>DATEIF010000854.1:0-12411 GCA_035279205.1 Vineibacter sp. | reverse complement strand
GTGCTGGATTGGCCTGATCTGGCGGACGATGCTGCCGGCGTGCCATCGGATTCCACTGTCGAGCTCGACGGCTGGATGGCGCCGGTCCAGGCGGCGGAACGGCACGGTTATTTCCTGCTGACGCCGGAGCCGGTCTGCTGTTGGAGCTGCCTGCCTGCCGATCCATCGCGGTGCGTCGAGGTCCTGGCCCGCGAGCCGCTGGCCCTGTCGTCGTGTCCGGTTCGGCTGCGCGGGCGCTGGCATCGGCTCGCCGCCGACGATCCGGCCGGCTGGCGCTGGCAACTGCGCGACGCGCAGATCATCACCATGCTGCCGCGGCCTGATGACGGCCACGGGATCAGCCGGCGCCTGGTGCTGGCTGCCGCGCCGCTTTTTTATCCGACGCTCGCTGCGGCACAGGGGCCGAGCGAATTGCCGCGGCCACCCGAAGCACCGGGCCGGGCGCAGCACCTCGAACGGGCGCGACAGCTCATCGCGCAGACGGTGACCGTCGACATCCATAGCCACGCCGGACGCATTCTCGGCATCGAGCGGGTCGCGAACAACGGCGCGTTTTCTCCGGTTGCCGCGCCGATGCGTGAGGGCGGCATGGCACTGGTGTGCCTGGCGATGGTGGCCGACACGCCGGTCATCCGCCTCCTGCCCGAACGTCGCCTTGCTGCAGCCCGCAATCCCGAGCCCGGCGAGCTCTATACCTGGGGACGACGCGCGTTCGAGCGGGTCGTCGACCTGGTGCGCAGCCAGCAGCTGCTGACGGTGACGAATGCTGCCACGTTGGCGGATGCGCGCCGGCGCGGTCCTGCCGTTGTGATCGCGGCTGAAGGCGCCGATTTCCTCGAAGGCCGCATCGAGCGGCTGCAGGAGGCTTACGCCACCTGGCGGCTGCGGCATCTGCAGCTGACGCACTACCGGATCAATGAGCTGGGCGATATCCAGACCGAAGCGCCGCAGCACGGCGGCCTCACGGATTTCGGCGTCGAGGTCGTGCGCGCATGCAACCGGCTGGGCATCGTGGTGGACGTGGCGCACGGCACGCTCGACCTGGTGAAGCGCGCCGCGTCGGTCACCACGAAGCCGCTGGTGCTGTCGCACACCTCGCTGAGCGCCAAGCCGGCCGCCCGCAGCCGCCTGGTTTCAGCCGACCATGCCCGGATCGTTGCGCGGACTGGTGGCGTGATCGGCATCTGGCCGCCCACCACGATCTTCGCCGACATGGCGGCCTACGCCGGCGGCATCGCGCGCATGGTCGATGCCGTCGGCGTCGATCACGTCGGCATCGGTAGCGACATGCTGGGCCTGCTGTCGCCGGCGGCGTTCGACAGCTACCGGCAGCTGCCCGACCTGGCGGCCGCCCTGCTGGCCATCGGGTTCAAGCCCGACGAAGCCGGCAAGATCCTGGGCGGCAGCTACGCGCGCGTATTCACGGCGACGACGGGGTGAGCTGAGCCTGGGAGCGCGGGCGTCCCGCCCGCTCATATCTTGGCGCTACGCGCCAATGCGGGCCAGAGGCCCGCGCTCCCAGGGGACTAACGCGCCGACTTCGTGAACGCCAGGATCTGGTTGGTCAGGCCGACATCCTTGGTGTTGATCGAGTAGACCTCGGAGATGTGGCTGTGCCCGGGGAGCTTGACCAGCTGCGGGCAGTGTCCCGCCTTGCACAGCGCCGCGTTGAGCTTCTCCGACTCCTGCTCGAAGGCCGGCGGATCCAGCTCGGCGTAGACAACCAACAGCGGGATGCGGGCCTTGAGAAGGCCGGGAAGCGACGAACGCTCGGCGTATTTCGTGGTGTCCTCGCCGAAGTAAGCCTTCTCCGGCGGCCCGGGCGGCCGCGCCGTCAGGTCGAACAGTCCGGACACCATGATGGCGCCGGCGAGGCCGATGCCGTCGGGGCCATGGAACGTCGAATGCGCCACGTATGAGGCGACATGCACGGCGCCGGCGGAGTGGCCCATCAGGAACACGCGCGCCGGATCGCCGCCGTGAGCGGCGGCGTTGGCGCGCACCCAGCGCACGGCGGCGCCGAGGTCCTCGGCACCGGCCGGCCACGGGTTCTGCGGCGCCAGGCGATAGGTCATGTTCACGCCGACGAACCCGTTGCGCGCCGCCCAGAGCGGGACCTGATCGTTGAACGGCGTGCCGGGGGCGCGCTTGTTGCCGGCGACGAAGCCGCCGCCATGGACGAAGATCAATACCGGCCGTGCGCCACCGGCGCCGTCGGCGGCAAAGACGTCGAGCAGATTGCGGTCCGCCGCTCCGTATTTGATGTCGCGCGTCACCTTGATGCCGGCGTAGGGCTCCTTCTCTTGCAGCGGCGTATAGAGCGCGGCGACATCCGGCGGATTGATGACGCGGCCGAAGGCGGCGATCTTCTGGGCGATATCCGGTGAAGCAGCGGCGATCTGGGCACCCGCGTCGGCCGGTGCCAGCAGAAAGGCCCAAACGCAGGCAGCCCCAAGGCCGGCCAGCAATCGCGACATGATGTTTCCCCCTCGATGGCTTTTGGCCATGGCTCGTTATGCATTGCCGGCGCGACGGTGGTCGCGCGCTCAGGCGGTTGCCAACGCGTACACGCCCTCGACACCACCGGGCAGGCGGTGCTGTTGCCAGGTCTTGCCGCCATCCTCGGTGCCGAACACTTGGCCGCGCCGCGCGGCGCACCAGACGCGATCGGGATTGGCGGTGCTGGGTGCGATGATCATCAGCGTGCTGTCGATCGACACGTCATGGTCGAAACGCTGCCAGCTCCGGCCCAGGTCATGGCTGCGATAGAGCGAGCCGGCATCGCTCTGGGCCGCGACGCTCAGCGCCGCGTACATGGTCCGCGGATCGTGCGGCGAGACCTTGACGTCACGTGCATAGGTCAGCGGCGAAAAGCGGCCGATCTCCATCTCCGTCCAACGGCCACCACCGTCGTCGCTGCGGAACAGGCCCATGCGGTTGGCGAGGAACACGGTGCCCGACTGCGCCGGGCTGATGGCGAGCGCATGCGAATCCATCATGCCCTCGGTTTCCGTGTCGCTGACGATGCGGCTCTTCAGCCGCGGCTGCTCGGCAAACTCCAACAGGCTGTCGTTGCAGCTGTGCCAGGTGTCGCCGCCGTCGTGGCTGCGCATGACGCCGCCGACTTCCAGCGCGGCGTAGAGATCATCCGGTCGGCCGGGGTCGATGACCAGACGGATGACCCGGCACGGGAAGCTCATGTGCACCATGCCGCGCGGCTCCGGCGGCGAGAGCTCGCGCCAGGTCGCACCGCCGTCGCGGCTGCGGTAGATCGTCGTGCCCTGCGTGCCGGCATAGATCGTCTGCGGATCCTTGGGATGGACCAGCAGCGACCACACCAGCTGTTCCTTGCCGGGCAGCGCGAGCGCCGTCCAGGTGTCGCCGCCGTCGGTGCTGCGATAGGGACCGGCCTGCGTGCCGGCATAGACGGTGTGCGGCGCACCGGGATGGGTGGCCAGACAGCGCACCTCGACCTTGTCCGGCAGGCCGCTGGTCAGCGTGTCCCAGCGGCCGGAGTCGACATCGAGACGATAGATGCCCTGCATGGGCGTGCGCGCATCGGCGCCAAACGTTTGCGCCGCACCGACATAGACGTACGTCTTCATGATCGCCTCGTCGTTTCGCTCCGGTTGATTGACGACGAGACTAGCGCGACGGGCGGTCGTGGAGAAGCTGGTTGCCGGATCCTCACACCTGCATTGCACGGGGAGCCCGACGTCCATACCCCCAAGGCGTGATGGGAGGCCGCCATCCCGGACATTGCGGATTGCCCTGGAAACGACAGGAGCGCTGCGATGCCCGAAATGGCGGTCCGACAAATCACCGGTGCGATCGTGTGCGGCCGGCGAATGGCGGTTGTCGAATGAACACGCCAGCGCGCAGTCTATTCCGGGGCTTCGATTGTGTACTCGAAGGGGCAACCGCTACCGGCAGTTATGCCGCGATGATCGAGACACCATAATTGGCAAGCACGTGATCGCGAGTCACGAGTGACATCTGCTCCACGATTGCTTGCGCCACGATCAGACGATCGAACGGATCGCGATGGTGCAAGGGCAAACGCGCCGCATGCAAAGCGTGTGACAGGTCCATGACCAGCGGCGCGGCACCCAGCCCACGCATGCCGCTCTCAATATCGCTGGGTGCCCGTAGCTTGCCGATGGCCGTCTTGATGCCGATTTCCCAGACGCTGATCACGCTGAGGAAGAGATCGTTGTCGGAGTCCGCGATCATCTCGGCAGCGGCCGGTCGCAGACGACCGCCGCCCTCCATCGCCCACAGGAAGGTGTGCGTGTCGAGCAGCAGCCTCACGACGGTGGGTCACCTTCTTCGAACAGGCGTGCAATCTCGGCGTTCACCTCCGGCGAGTCCCAGTCCGGTGCCATCCAGATCTTTCCCTTCCAGAGACCAAGCTTGCGCTTGGCTGGCTTTTTCGCCACGGGCACAAGGCGAACCATGGGCTTGCCAGCCTTGCAGATGATGACCTCTTCACCTTTGGTTGCGGCGTCGACGAGCTCCGAGAGCTTCGTCTTCGCTTCGTGCATGTTGGCCGTCTTCATGCTGGCACCTCTTAGCTAATTTAGCTAGATAGTCGACCTGTTTCAAGGTCCTCTGCGAATAGCGCTTGCGCCGCCGGTAGCTCGCCTGTATGTACGTGCCTCACGTGGGATTTGAAGCCGACCGGCTTGCGGCCACGATAAAAACCGCTAAAAGGTCGGGAGCGCTTTCGAAAAAAGCCCCGCCCTTCTCGGTCGGGGCTTTTTTCGTTTGCGCGGCGGGTCGGTGCCGCGCTGGTCGGGAGGGTGTGATGGACGGCGATTTCCGCGGGCGGCGCATCGAGACACGGCAGGACGACGGAATTGCGAACTGGCGGCCGCAGACACGCGCGGTGCGCGGCGGCCTGCGCCGCAGCGACTTCGAGGAGACATCGGAGGCGCTGTTCCTGACCTCGGGCTATGTCTATCGCAGCGCCGAGGAGGCCGAGGCCGCGTTCTCCGGCACACTCGATCGCTTCCAGTATTCGCGCTTCAGCAACCCCACGGTGTCGTCATTCGAGGACCGGCTCGCTGCGCTGGAAGGCGCCGAAGCCTGTCGTGCGACGGCGACCGGCATGTCCGCCGTCTTCTATTCCCTGCTGGCGCTGCTGCGGTCAGGCGATCGCGTCGTGGCGGCACGCCAGCTGTTCGGCTCGTGTCACTACATCGTCACCGATCTGCTGCCACGCTTCGGCATCGAGAGCGAGCTGGTCGACGGCACCGATCTCGACGCCTGGAAGAAGGCGCTGTCGCGGCCGGCGAAGGCCGTACTGTTCGAAACGCCGTCCAACCCCATGCTCGACATCGTCGACATCAAGGCCGTGGTCGACCTGGCGCACGCGGCCGGCGCCAAAGTGGTGCTCGACAATGCGTTCGCGACACCGATCCTGCAGCGGCCGCTCGAGTTCGGTGTCGACGTGGTCGTGCATTCGGCGACCAAGTACATCGACGGCCAGGGCCGCACGCTGGGCGGCGCCGTGCTGGGCTCGAAGGAATACATCATCGACCAGCTGCAGCCGGTCACGCGCAACACCGGCCCCTCGCTCAGCCCGTTCAATGCCTGGGTGCTGCTGAAGGGACTCGAGACATTGGCCTTGCGCGTCGAGCGGCACAGCGCCAACGCCGCGCGCGTCGCCGACGCGCTCGCCGGCCACCCGGCCGTGGCCCGCGTACTCTACCCCGGGCGCAAGGATCATCCCCAGCACGCGCTGGCGATGCAGCAGATGCCACAGGGCGGCGGCATCGTCGCCTTCGAGCTGAAGGCCGGCAAGTGGGCCGCCTTCGAGACGCTCAATCGCCTGAAGCTGATCGACATCTCCAACAATCTGGGCGACGCCAAGAGCCTGGTGACGCATCCGGCGACGACGACGCACAAGCGCATCGGCGAGGTCGAGCGGGCCAAGCTGGGCATCACCGACGGCCTGGTGCGGCTGTCGGTCGGCCTGGAGGATGCCGAGGACATCATCGACGATCTGGTGCAGGCGCTGGCCGGCTGAAGGCGGGGCGATCGGCCGACCGTCATCCTCGCTACGCTCGGGATGACGGCGGTGGGTGCGCAGGCCATACGCTATGCCGCTACGGTTGAGGGTATCCCTGAGGTCGCGGCCACATGGCGATTGGTGTCAGGCTGCCGGGTCTTTATACCTGGGGGCCATGAACACCGAGCCGGCCGCCGCGACAGCAAGCCTGTCGCAAACCCTGTGGGCTGCCAACGCCGACTGGGCGCAGCGCACCCTGGCGCATCCGTTCGTGCGCGGGCTGGGCGACGGCAGCCTGCCGATCGACAGCTTCCGCCGCTACGTGGCGCAGGATGCGTATTTCCTCGAGGCCTTTGCCAGGGCCTATGCCTATTGCCTGGCGCAATCGACGGCGCGCGCTGACCTGCAGGCCTTCGCCGGCCTGATTGCCGGTGTCATCGAGGAGCTGAAGCTGCACGCCGGCTACGCCGAGCGTTGGAACGTCGATCTCGCCAACCTGACGCCGGGGCCGGCGACGCAGGCGTACACCGAATTCCTGATCGAGCTGGCGCGGTTGGGCGGCGTCGGCCTGACGACGGCGGCCATGACGCCCTGCATGCGCCTCTATGCCTTTCTCGGCCAGGAGCTGGCGAAAGGCGCTGTCGCGCCGCGCTATGCCGAATGGGTTCGCGCCTACGCCGCACCGGAATTCGCATCGTTGGCCGCGACGTTGGAAGGATTGCTGGACTGGCACGCCACCGACAGCCACGCGGTCCGCAATGCTTACCGGCGCGCGATGGAACTGGAGTACGGGTTCTTCGACGCCAACCTGTGATGCCGGTCACGGCTGTGGCGCGATGCGCTCCAGCGAGTGATCGAGCAGCTGCTGCAGCTGGCTGATCGCGTCGACGCCGACGGCGGCACGCAGCTCGCTTTCGGCCTGGCGCCATAACGGCACGGCGCGGCGGAAGATGGCCTTGCCCTCCGGTGTTAGCGCGATCGCGCGCTGCCGGCGATCGTCGCCCGACACAAGCTCGATCCATCCGGCCCGGATCAGGGGCCGGATGTTGCGCGTCAGCGTGGTGCGGTCCATGCCCATGATCTCGGCGAACGTGCCGATGGGCATCGGCGGCTGACCCACGAGGCTGCCCAGCAGCGAGTACTGCGTGATGCGCAGACCCAGCGGCGCCAGATGGTGGTCGTATATCTGCGTCACGCGACGCGTCGTGCGCCGCAACCGCAGCAACGTGCACTGCGGCGGCTGCAGGTCTTTCGGCAGATCAATCTTGGAGGGATCGCTCATCACTCGTCACGGCGCGGATCGCCCGGTCCCAAACCAGAACTCGGCGGCCGGGAGGATAGCGCAGGTCTTGCGGCGCTGGAACAAGAAAGTGTATATACACGGGTAAAGTCATCCCATGGAGACTCTCATGCTCGATACCGCCGCGCTGCGCCGATTTGGCGTCGTGCCGCTGGAGCAGGCGCGTACCCTGTCCGGCCTGGATCTGTTGCGGCGCATGCGGGACGGCGACCTGCCGGCGCCGCCCATCTGCCGGCTGCTGGGTTTCGACCTAGTCGAGGTCGATTTTGGTCGCACGGTCTTCGCAAGCACGCCGACAGAAGACCACAACAACGTCATGGGTTATGCACACGGCGGCTATGTCGCCACATTGCTCGATTCATGCATGGCCTGCGCCGTGCACAGTGCCGTGCCTGCCGGGCAGGGATACACGACCATCGAAGTAAAAGTGAATTTTACCCGCCCGGTCCGGGATCGTTCAGGGCTCGTGCGGGCCGAAGGTACCGTCATCAACGCCGGTAGCCGCATTGCGACGGCCGAGGGTCGCTTGACGGACAGCGCCGGCACGCTGCTGGCGCATGGCACGACCACCTGCCTGATCTTCGCCATCTAGCTTGCCGACCGTGGATCCGAGCTGGGCCAAAAGTCGCGCCGGCTTGAATACGCATGCCACGATCCCACCTATTGCGCTCGGTATGCCTGTGATGCCTATCGGTCGTCTGGCGACAGGCCCTTCACGGCGATAAAGTC
Organism: Vineibacter sp.; assembly: GCA_035279205.1. Classification (GTDB taxonomy): domain Bacteria; phylum Pseudomonadota; class Alphaproteobacteria; order Reyranellales; family Reyranellaceae; genus Vineibacter. The sequence goes on along the minus strand of DATEIF010000854.1, from coordinate 4,369 downwards.
GGGACGCGGCTGCGGCCGGTACGGAGCGAATGATGTTCAGCGAAGAAACGCGTGCGATCCGCGTGACGGTGGCGCCGACCTACCTGCAGGATCAGTCCGAGCCCGATGATGGGCGTTGGGTCTGGGCCTACACCGTGCGCATCGAGAACCGCGGTACCGAAAAAGTTCAACTGGTGAGCCGGTACTGGATGATCACCAATGCGCGCGGCCGGCGCGAAGAGGTGCGCGGTCCCGGTGTTGTCGGCAAGACGCCGACGATCGAGCCGGGCAAGGCGTTCGAATACACCAGCGGCTGCCCGCTGGACACGCCGTCGGGTTTCATGACCGGCACATACCAGATGGTGGCGGAAAGCGGCGAGCGCTTCGACATCCGCATCCCGACGTTCTCCCTCGACCTGCCGCGCGAGCACAGGTCGTCGCTGTCGCAGGAGCATCGGACTCTGAACTGAGAAACGTCGGCAAGCAGCCAGGAGGGATCGAGGGATGAATAAAGTGCTGAAGAGGCCCGATCTGGGCGCGTCCGCCGCCGCCGCGTCGCAGGTGAAGCCGACGCGCGCCGAGGCCGAGGAGGCAGTGCGCACGCTGATCCGCTGGGCTGGCGATGATCCCGATCGCGAAGGTTTGATCGGCACACCCGACCGCGTCGTGCGCTCGTATGAGGAGTTCTTCGCCGGCTACGCCGATGACCCGCGCGAGATCCTGGCCCGCACCTTCGAGGAAACCGACGGCTACGACGAGATGGTCGTGTTGCGCGATATCCGGCTGGAGTCGTACTGCGAGCATCACATCGTGCCGATCATCGGCAAGGCGCATGTCGGCTATCTGCCGGCGCATCGCGTGGTCGGCATCAGCAAGCTGGCGCGGATCGTCGAGGCGTACGCCAAGCGACTGCAGATCCAGGAGAAGATGACGGCGCAGATCGCCAACTGCATCCAGGAAGTGCTCGAGCCGCGCGGCGTGGCCGTGGTCATCGAGGCGGCCCATCAGTGCATGACCACGCGCGGCATCCGCAAACCCGGCGTCGCCATGGTCACCAGCCGCATGCTGGGCGCGTTCCGCGACGATCCGTCGACGCGGCGCGAGTTCCTGGCCATGATCGGCAAGAACGGCGCCGGCGGCTACGCGTAAGTCTTCCCCTGGGAGCACAGGCATCCCGCGACCTCACCCTGAGGAGCGGCCCGCAGGGCCGCGTCTCGAAGGGTGGGCAACAGTGCCGGCGCTGCGGCCACACGATTTCCAGGACGGCGTCTGTAGCCCATCCTTCGAGACGGCCGCTGCGCGGCCTCCTCAGGATGAGGTTGGTGGCTGATCTATCGTCAAAGTCGGCGCCGATGGGCGTTCCGCCTGCATTCCCAGGGAAGGGAGATATGACGGCCCGTCGCTTGATTCGCCCGGGCCATCATGGCGATATCCACCCTTGCAAAGGGTGGAGCTTTTGAATGGCGGGAGAAATCGTCAGTTCGGTCGAGATGCTGCGACGCCTGGTGGCGTTTGACACCACATCGCGTGAATCGAACTTGGCGCTGATTCACTACGTTCGCGACTACCTCAAGGGGCACGGCATCGACTCGACGCTGGTGCCCAATGAGGACGGCACCAAGGCCAATCTGTACGCCAGCGTCGGTCCGGCGAAAGAAGGCGGCATCGTGCTCTCAGGGCACACCGACGTCGTGCCGGTCGACGGCCAGCCCTGGGATACCGACCCGTGGGCGCTCACCGACAAGGGCGACAAGTACTACGGCCGCGGCACCTGCGACATGAAGGCGTTCTCCGCCATCGGGCTCGCGATGGTGCCGCACTTCCTGCGCGCCAAGCTGAAGGTGCCGATCCACTTCGCGCTGAGCTACGACGAGGAGGTCGGCTGCATCGGCGCCCATTCGCTGGCCGAGCGTCTGATGGGGGCGGTACCGCGGCCGCGTGTCGTGGTGATCGGCGAGCCGACCATGATGACCGTGGTCCATGCCCACAAGGGCGCCCGCAGTTACGTCACGACCTTCACTGGCTTCGAGGCGCATTCGTCGATGACGCATCTGGGTGTCAGCGCCATCCATTTTGCCGGCGAGTTCATCGCTTTCCTCAACCGGCTCGAGGCCGAGCTCGAAGCCCGCGCGCCGAAGGACAGCGAGTTCATGCCGCCCATGTCGACGATCAATGTCGGCACGATCGACGGCGGCACGGCCGGCAACATCCTGGCGCGCGAATGCCGGCTGCTGTGGATCTCGCGCCTGCTGCCGACCGATGACCAGGAGGAAATCGAGCGCCGTGCGCTCGACTACCTGCAGAACACGCTGCTGCCGGCGATGCGGCGCCGGCACCCCGACGCCAACATCGTGACCGAGCCCCGATCCTCGACGCCGCCGTTCTCGCCGGAAGGCAATGACGAAGCCAAGGCGCTGGCGCGCGCCTGGTCGGGCTCCAACGTCGTGGGCAGCGTGCCTTACGGCACCGAGGCCGGAATCTTCCAGCGCACCATCGGCGCGCCCACGGTCGTCTGTGGCCCCGGCGACATCGCGCAGGCGCACCAGCCCAACGAGTTCATCCTGAAGTCGCAGATCGACGCCTGCGAGGGCTTCATGCGACGCATGGTCGAATGGGCCGAGCGCCAGTGACCTTCAAGAGCCTTCATGGTGAGCTTCACCTGGGAGCGCGGGCCTCTAGCCCGCTCATGTCAGGCGATAGCAAAGCTTTCGCCTGATGCGGGCGGGACGCCCGCGCTCCCGGACAAGCTCACCATGAAGCTACTCTCCAGCAGCGCGGTGAACACGTCATGACTGCCTCCACGTTTACATCGCCGGACATGCTGAGCCGCCTGGTCGGCTTCGACACGACGTCGGCGAAATCCAACCGGGACCTGATCGACTGGGTGCGCGGCTATTTCGCCAGCCACGGCATCGCGGCAACGCTGGTACCCAACGCGGAAGGCACCAAGGCCAACCTCTATGCTTCGATCGGGCCCGCCGTGGCGGGCGGCATCGTTCTGTCAGGCCACACCGATGTGGTGCCGGTCGATGGCCAGCCGTGGGACACCGATCCGTGGCGGCTCACCGAGAAGGGCGGCAAGCTCTACGGGCGCGGCAGTTGCGACATGAAGGGGTTTGTCGCCTGCGCGCTGGCCGCCGTGCCGCGCCTGAAGGCGGCGCGGCTGAAGGTGCCGGTGCATTTCGCCTTCAGCTACGACGAGGAAGTCGGTTGCCTCGGCGCTCATTCGCTGGCCGAGCGGCTGATGGGCGACGTGCCGCGGCCGCGCGCCGTGATCATCGGCGAGCCGACCATGATGGGCACGGTGAAGGGCCACAAGGGCCAGAACAGCTACCAGGTCGTGCTCACCGGCTTCGAGGCGCACTCGTCGATGACCCATCTCGGCGTCAGCGCCATCCACGTCGCCGGCGAGCTGGTCCATTTCATCAACCGGCTGCAGGACGAGTTCGCCGACCGCGCCACCGACAACGGCTATATGCCGCCGTGGGGCACGATGAATGTCGGCGTGATCAGCGGCGGCACCGCGGGCAACATCCTGGCGCGCGAGTGCGCGCTGCTGTGGGAGTATCGCCAGATCCCCGGCGACGATGCCGACGAGGCGCGCCGCCGCGTGCAGGCGCATATCGACGACGTGCTGCTGCCGGCGATGCGCCGCCGGCACGCCGCGGCGCGGATCGAGATGACGCCGCGCTTCGTCGTGCCGGCCTTCAAGGGCGAGGAGCGCGGCGAGGCCGAGCAACTGGCGCGCGGCTGGAGCGGATCGAACGACTCGACCATGGTCGCCTACGCCACCGAAGCCGGCATCTTCCAGCAGACCGGCATCTCGACGGTCGTCTGCGGCCCCGGCGACATTGCCCAGGCGCATCAACCCAACGAGTTCGTGCTGGCCTCGCAGCTGGCCGCGTGTGATGCGTTCCTCGATCGCATGATCGCCTGGGCGGAGCGGGCGTGAGCTGCGTCATCCCGAGCGCAGCGAGGGATCTCCCGCGAGAGGCGCACAGTGCGTCACGCGCAGGAGATCCCTCGCTGCGCTCGGGATGACACTGATTGCTACTTCAGGAAGCGCGACAGGTACGCGCGTGTGTTGGCCTCGAAGACGGGCACGAGATTGTCCATCGCGGCGATCAGCAGCTCATGCCACACCGCCGAACGGTCGGCGTCCTTCATGCCTTCGGGCACGGTGCGCCAAGCGGAGGCCTCGGCGCTGGTGCTGCCCAGCGTGGCGCCCAGCCGGTCGCGCACTTGGAGCGTGACCGCCAGCCGCAGCGTGAACTTGTCGGAGTCCTCGCGGATCAGCGACTCGATCAGGCCCTTGCGGGTGCGCAGCTTCTCGGTGATCACGCTGGCATCCTCGATCACGAACACGGCCGCGGACTCGTCGCGGCCGGGG
>DATEIF010000853.1:0-4669 GCA_035279205.1 Vineibacter sp. | reverse complement strand
CCTGGCCGCCGCCAGCGCCGAGGAGACACGCGTGCTGCGCCGCATCGGCGCGCCCGAGGGCGTGCGGCTGGCCTGCCAGACACGACCGCCGCCGGGCATCTACACCGTGACGCCCATGCTGCCGGCGAACGCCGACACCCGCGACGTGCTGCGCGGCGACCCGGCGGCGCACGGCGCCGAGCGGGTGATCGCCGTCCTGTTCGCCGACCTGCGCGGTTTCACCACGATCGCCGAGAAGCGGCTGCCGTTCGATATCGTCTTCATCCTCAACCGCTATTTCCGCTCCATGGGCGATGCCGTGCACGCCGCGGGTGGCCACGTCGACAAGTTCATCGGCGATGGCGTGATGGCGGTCTTCGGCCTGCGCACCGACGGCGCCACCGCCGCCCGCCAGGCGCTGGACGCGGCGCGGCGCATGTCCATCGCGCTGGAGGTGCTCAACGACTCGCTGACCGGCGAGCTCGACCAGCCGCTGCGCATCGGCCTGGGTGTGCATGCCGGCCCCGCCATCGTCGGCGAGATGGGCCATGGCCGCACTGTCAGCCTGACCGCCATCGGCGATACGGTGAACACGGCCAGCCGGCTGGAGAGCGCGTCCAAGGAGCTCGGCTGCGAGCTGATCGTCTCGCAGGAGCTGCTCGACATCGCCGGCGTCAACCTGCTGGGCTGGCAGCGTCACGACATCGAGGTGCGCGGCCGCGAGCGGCGCATGGCCGTGCGCGCCGTAGCGCACGCCAACCAGCTGCCGCAGTCGTGGTAGGTCCGAAGCCAGATCGTATCCGCGTCCATGTTCCGGAGGCCGTCATGCGTCGTACTGTCGTTCTCGCGCTCAGTGTCCTGCTGACCGCCGCCGGCGCTGCTGGCGTCCACGCCGCCGGCAGCGATCCGGAGCCGGCAAAACCGAGCAATCCCGACTACATCGCCGGCAAGACCGCGGCCGAAAAGGGCGATTTCACCACTGCCATCGCGGCGCTGAAACGCGCCGTCACCAGCGAGCCCAAGAACGCCAACGCGTTCAACCTGCTGGGCTACGCGACCCGCAAGTCAGGCGATCCGCGCGGCTCGCTGCAGTACTATCAGCAGGCGCTGGCGATCGACCCCAAGCACATCGGCGCCCACGAGTATATCGGCGAGGCCTACCTGATGCTGGACGACGCGGCCCAGGCGCAGCAGCACCTCACCCGCCTCGACCAGCTTTGCGTCTTCGGCTGCAAGGAATACCGCATGCTGAAGGACGCCATCGCCGCCTATCAGAAAGGCGCCAAGCCGAAGTAGTTTTGGACCGCGGGCGTCCACGCCCACATCGGCGCGCAGCGCCGACCAATTGGCAGTCGCCCTCCGCTGCCGCTTCCGGCGAGTGCGTGCGTGGACGCGTGCGGTCCAAAAATTTGCTCTAACTAGAGCGTCACGCCGCCGTCGACGTGGATAGTCTGGCCGGTGATGTAGCCCGCCGCCGGCGAGCACAGGAAGGCGATGGCGGCGGCGATCTCGGCCGGCCGCGCGAAACGGCCGGCGGGAATGGCGCGCTCCAGCTCGGTCTTGCGGCCGGGCGTCAGCGCCGTGTGGGTGCCAGGATCCTTCTCGACGAAACCCGGCGCCACACAGTTCACGCTGACGCCGAAGCTCGCCATCTGCACCGCAAAGGCCCGCGCCATCGCCTCGATGCCGGCCTTGGCCGCGGCGGTGGCGGGAAACACCGGCAGGCCGCGGCCCATGGCGTGCGCCACGAAGGACGACACCGCCACCACCCGGCCATCGCGCGACTTTTCCAGCCACGGCCGTGCCGCCAGCAGCAGGTCGAAAAACGCATTCTGCATCGCCGCCATCGAGGCCTCGTAACCCGGCCGGTCGAGCTCGCCGATCGGCCGGCGGTCGGCGAAGCCAGCGTTGCTCACCAGCACGTCGAGCCGTCCGAAATGCGCCGTCGTCGCCGCCACGATCGCCGTTGCCGTTCCGGAGACCGACAGATCACCCTCGACGACCAACGCTGCGCCGCCGGCCGCCTCGATCTCGCCCGCGACCCGGCGTGCACCGTCCAGATTGCGCCGGCCATGCACGGCAATACCGATCCCGCTCGCCGCCAGCGCCCGACAGGTGGCCGCGCCGATGCCCGACGACGCACCGGTGACTAAACAGACGCGATTCACATCGGGCATGGCATTCCTTTCATCGGCGGCTGACTCTGGTGATCGATCCCAGAAAATCCTCGTCCATTCAATCTGAAGGAGTTCCCTATCGGGGTAAGCCCTTCGCGTCGAGCCGACGTGTCGGCAACGTCCAGACCCTCTTCGAGCGTGAGCTTGGCGATTTCCTGGCGTAGACTTGCTTTCATCGACATACCGTACCACCCACGTGGTCCATCACCGATGCTTCCGCCTCCACCGTCTGCATGTGCCTGTTGCGATCGCGGTTTCAAGGCGCCTTGACGGGGTCCCGGTATCCATGTTATTGAGCGATTACTCATTTATGACACCTCCGTCAAGTTAGGGCGACACGTTGATCACCCTCTACGATCTCAAGCCGCGGTTCCAGGCGCTGCTGCGGCCGCTGGCCGGCACCCTGGTGCGCGCCGGCATCACCGCCAACCAGGTGACGCTGGCGGCAGCGCTGGGCTCGATCGCAGTCGGCATCATCGTGGTGCTGTGCGCACCGGCGCGCTGGCCCTTCCTGCTGCTGCCGATCTGGCTGTTCCTGCGCATGGCGCTCAATGCGCTCGACGGCATGCTGGCGCGCGAGTTCGGCCAGAAGAGCGCGCTGGGCGCCTATCTCAACGAGATCTGCGACGTCGTCTCCGACGCGGCGCTGTACCTGCCGTTGGCCGTCATCGCGCCGTTCGCCCTGCCGATGGCGGCGCTGGTGGTGTTCCTGGCAGCGCTCAGCGAGTTCGCAGGCGTGCTGGGCGTCATGGTCGGCGCGTCGCGACGCTATGACGGTCCGATGGGCAAGAGCGATCGCGCCCTTGTCTTCGGCGCGCTGGGATTGTGGATCGGCATTGGTGGCGTCCTGCCATCGTGGCTGGCATGGTTGTTGCCGCTGGTGGCGGCGCTGATCGCGCTCAACATCGTCAACCGCGTACGCCGCGGTCTGGCCGAAACGAAAGCATAACGCCTAACGGCGACGACGGGGACTTCATGCGGACTGCTGAAGAGAAGACCTTCACCACCCACGACGGTGAAGCGCTGTTCTATCGCTACTGGCCCGCTGCCGGCGCGACACGCGGCGCGGTCGTGCTGTTCCATCGCGGACACGAGCATTCCGGCCGCATGGCGCATCTGGTCGACGAGCTCGGCCTGCCCGACTTCGCCTTCTTCGCCTGGGACGCGCGCGGCCACGGCCGCTCGCCCGGCGTGCGCGGCTTCAGCCCCAGCTTCGGCACCTCGGTGCGCGACGTGCAGACCTTCATCGACCACATCGCCGCCAACTACGGCATCGCACCGCAGGACATGGCGGTGGTGGCACAAAGCGTCGGTGCCGTGCTGGTGTCGACCTGGGCGCATGACTACGCGCCCCCGGTGCGCTGCCTGGTGCTGGCATCGCCCGCGTTCAAGGTGAAGCTCTATGTGCCCTTCGCGCGGCCGGGGCTGGCGCTGCTCGAACGCTTCAAGCCCGGCCAGTTCGTCAACAGCTACGTGAAGGCAAAGTTCCTGACGCATGATCCCGAGCGCATCGCCTCGTTCGAGGCCGACCCGCTGATCACGCGCGCGATCTCGGTCAATATCCTGACCGCATTGTACGACGCCGCCGACCGCGTGGTGGCCGACGCGCGGGCCATCACCATTCCCACGCAGCTGCTCATTTCGGGCGCCGACTGGGTGGTGCACCACGGGCCGCAGCATCTGTTCTACGAACGGCTGGGCACGCCAATCAAGGAACGCCACGTGCTGCCCGGCTTCTACCACGATACGCTGGGCGAGTTGGGCCGGCCGGTGGCTGTGGCACACGCCCGGCGGTTCATCACCGAGCGCTTCGCCGAGCCGCTGCAGCGGCCCGCTCTGCTGGACGCCCATCGTTGGGGCTACACGCGCGACGAGGCCGATGCGCTGGCAACGCCGCTGCCGCTTGCCTCGATGCGTGGTCTCTATTGGGCCATGACGCGGGCCTCGATGAAGATCGGCGGCTGGCTGTCGCGCGGCATCGGGCTTGGCCACAAGACCGGCTTCGATTCCGGCTCGACGCTGGACTATGTCTACCGCAACACTGCCGAGGGCGTGGGTCCGGTCGGGCGCCTGATCGACCGCGCTTATCTGGAGTCGATCGGCTGGCGCGGCATCCGGCAGCGCAAGATCCATGTCGAGGAGCTGATCCGCAGCGCCATGAAGCGCCTGCGCGATGGCGGCCAGAAGGTGCGCATCATGGACATCGCCGCTGGCCACGGGCGCTATGTGCTCGAGGCGCTGAAGGCCGACGGCGTGACGCGGCCCGACTCGATCCTGCTGCGCGACTACAGCGACCTGAACGTGGAAAGCGGCTCGCGCCTGATCGTCGAGAAGGACCTGATCGACATCGCCCGCTTCGTGAAGGGTGACGCCTTCGACCGCGATGATCTGGCCAAGGTCGAGCCGAAGCCGACGCTGGGCATCGTGTCGGGCCTCTACGAGCTGTTCCCTGACAACGCCATGGTGCGCCGGTCGCTGGAGGGCATGGCGGCCGCCGTGCCGCCGGGCGGCTA
>DATEIF010000852.1:0-2181 GCA_035279205.1 Vineibacter sp. | reverse complement strand
CGCACATTTTGACCTCTCCCCACCGGGGAGAGGTCGGCGCGCCAGCGCCGGGTGAGGGGGCCGCGGCGCGCACAAGATACTTTTCATCGAGCACCACGTGCGGCTTCAGCGCCCCCTCACCCGACGAACGCTTCGCGTTCGTCGACCTCTCCCCGGTGGGGCGAGGTTCATATGAGTTGGCGGCCAGGCTCATGGCTCGCTCCGCTTCTTCGGCGGCGACGCATCGCCCGAGGGCGGCACCTCGGCCAGCGTGCCGCCGGTCAGCATCGCGCTCTTGAAGCGCTCGGGCCGGCGCGACGGGTCGATCTTCTGCGTCTGCTGCAGGATATCGCGGGTGATGGGCGCGGCAGTGCGCGAGCCACCCATGCCGTGCTCCACGACGACGGCGCAGGCGTAGCGTGGATTGTCGACCGGGGCGTAGCCGCAGAACAGCGCATGATGGCGCAAATGCCAGGGCAGCTCCTCCTGCGACATGCGCCGGCCGCGCTCGCTCTCGGTGATGCGCTTGACCTGGGCGGTGCCGGTCTTGCCGGCCATCGCCATGCCCTTCTCGGTGATGCGCGAGCTGAAGGCCGTGCCGCTCTGGCTGTTGACCACCATGTCCATGCCGGTCTGGATCGCCTTGAGGTACTGCGGATTGAACTTCAGGCTGGGGGCGTCCGGCTTGGTCTGCACCGGCGGCGGCTGCAGCGAATCGCGGGCGCCGGCAGTGACGGCGATCAACCGCGGCTTCACGTCGTAGCCGCCATTGGCGATGCGCGCCGTCATCACCGCCAGCTGCAGCGGCGTCGACAGCATGTCGCCCTGGCCGATGCCCAGATTGTAGGTATCGCCCAGGCCCCAGGGCTTGCTCTCGCGCTCCTGCTTCCAGCTGCGCGACGGCTGCAAGCCGCCTGACTCTTCGGGCAGGCCGACGCCCGTGGGACGTCCGAAGCCGAGCTTGGCCGCGACCTCGCCGATGCGGTCGACGCCGGCGCGCTTGGCTGCCTCGTAGAAGTAGCAGTCGCAGGATTGCTGCAGGGCCTCCACGACGTTGAGCCAGCCATGGCCGGCCGGATGGATCCAGCAGTACTTCTTCACGCCGCCCGGCATCTCGATGGAGCCGGCACACGGCAGGCGGTCCCACAGGCTGACGGTCTTGCCTTCCAGCGCCGCCAGCGCCGTCACCATCTTGTAGGTCGAGCCGGGCGGATACTGTCCCTGCGCCGCCTTGTTGAGCAGCGGCTTCTTGAGATCGTTCAGCAGCTCCTGCCATTCGGTCTGCGTGACGCCGCGGGCGAAGGTGTTGTTGTCGAAGCTCGGCACCGAGACCATGGCCAGGATGTCGCCGGTGATGACGTCCATCACCACGGCCGACGCGCTCTGGTCCTTGAGGCGCTCGGCGACATACTGCTGCAGCTCCAGATCGATGGTCAGCAGCAGGTTGGCGCCGGACTCGCCCTCAACGCGGTCGAGCTCGCGCACGACACGGCCGACGGCGTTGACTTCGACCTGGATGCCACCCGGCTTGCCGCGCAGCGCCTCGTCGGCGCCCTTCTCGACACCCTTCTTGCCGATGCGCATGCCCGGCAGCTGCAGCACCGGATCGTCGCTGTCGCGCAGGTCCTCTGGCGACACGCGCCCGACATAGCCCACGATGTGGCTCATCAGCTCGGGATAGAAGTAGTCGCGCGTCTGGCCGAGATCGATCGAGACCCCGGGCAGGTCGGGCGCGTTGAACTCGATCTGCGCCACCTGCTCCCAGGTCAGGTTCTCGCGCACCGTCACCGGCACGAAGCTGCGGTTGCGCCGCATCTGCTCGATGATGCGCTGGCGCTCGCCATCGCCGATCGAGATCACGCGGTCGAGCCGTTCGAGCACGGTTTCGGCCTGTTTCATCGCCTCCGAGACGCGTCCCTTGTCGGCGGTGATCAGGACCCGGAAGTTGTTGCGGTTGGCGGCCATCGGCTCGCCGGTGCGCTCGAAGATCAGGCCGCGCGAGGGCGTCAGCGGCCGGGTGTTGATGCGGTTGTCGTCGGCCAGCACCTTGTACTTGTCCGACTCGACGGTCTGCAGCCAGTACAGCCGGGCCCCCAGCATGCCCAGCAGGCCGACCTTCAGCCCGCCCAGCAGCAGCGCCCGGCGGGTGAAGAGCGTGTAGCGATCGGCATCACGCCTCATGGCGCTGCCCCTGGCAGTGGC
>DATEIF010000851.1:0-8482 GCA_035279205.1 Vineibacter sp. | reverse complement strand
GGTTCTGACCCGCGGAAGCGCTACTTCGTTGTGCCCGGGGTTGTTGTCGTGCCCGGCGTGGTCGTGCTGGGCGCCGGCGTGTTCGACGCCGGCGGCGTCGCGCCGGGAGTCGACGTGCTGGGCTGTTCCGCCGTGCTGGGGCTCGGAGGCGTGCTCCCGCCGCTGAACAGGACGATGCCTGCGATGACTGCGACGGCAACAATTGCAGCCGCAACAAGGTAGGTGCGTTGGGTTGGCGCGTTCTGTGCCATGGATGTTCTTCCCTTCGCCGTTGTTGGCCAATCGACGCTCCGTCAGGAGCTTGTCAGCAATGTGGCGAAGTCGTGGCACCTCCACGGTGATCTTGTGCAGGTGCCGGAGCGCGCACGCCAGCCGCACCGGACCGCGCGCCTCCTGGCGCGCTCATGTTTACTGCCGAAAGCCGAAGAGCGCGGCAGGCGCCGCGTGGTCTATCCACGCTACCGCGTCTAGTACCTGGCATCGTTGGTCGCTGATACACCTGTCATCCCGAGCGTAGCGAGGGATCTCCTGCGAGCGACGCATGGTGCGCCATTCGCGGGAGATCCCTCGCTACGCTCGGGATGACAGTCGCGACTCACCTTCCACCGATAGCCGGTACTAGCGGCCCAGCGGTGCGCCCACGCCGGTGCGCTCGGTGATCAGGCCGTAGTGCTCGACGCGGCGGTGGCGTGCGAAGTCGAAGATCGTGTCCTTGCCAAAGCGGGTCGCGTCGAGATCGCAGGCATGCACCAGCACGCCATCGGCCTCGTGATCGATCTCGCCGACGATCTTGCCGTTGGGATCGGCGATCAGGGTGCCGCCCATCAGGTGATGGCCGTCCTCGTTGCCGGCCTTGGCGACGGCCACCACCCAGGTGGCATTCTGGTAGGCGCCGGCCTGCACCGACAGACGATGGTGGAACAGCCGGTCCGCCATGCCCTCGCCGGCACGCTGGGCGTTGACCGATGGCGTGTTGAAGCCGAGCACCACCATCTCGACGCCCTGCAGGCCCATGACGCGATAGGTCTCGGGCCAGCGCCGGTCGTTGCAGATCGCCATGCCGACCAGGCCGCCCTCGAAGCGCCACACCGGGAAGCCGAGGTCGCCGGGCTCGAAATAGCGCTTCTCGAGATGCTGGTGCGTGCGCTCGGGATCGAACTCGACGTGGCCCGGCAGGTGGACCTTGCGGTACTTCGCGACGATGTTGCCGGCGCGGTCGACCAGGATCGAGGTGTTGAAGTGGTGGCCATCCGGCGTGAGCTCGGCGTAGCCGAAGCTCATGGCCATGCCCAGCGCCTTGGCCCGATCGAACAGCGGCTGCGTGGCGGGGCCGGGCATCGCCGGCTCGAACCAGCTGTCGGCCGCGGCGCGGTCCTCGTGATACCAGCGCGGGAAGAAGGTGGTCAGCGCCAGCTCGGGATAGACCACGAAAGTCGCGCCCTGGTCCTTGGCTGCCTCCATCAGCGCAATCATGCGAGCGACCACGCTCTGGCGGCTCTCGGCTTTCTGGATCGGTCCGAGCTGGGCGGCAGCGACAGTGATCAGGCGGGACATGCGGGGCTCCTGGTCATGCGGTGGCGGAAGGCGGGATGAAGCGGCCGGTGCCGGCATTGTTGCGGATCCGGGTGCCGTCCCAGGCGAGCGCGCCGCGCACCCAGGTCGCTGCCACCCGCACCGAAAACAGACGGTCCTCGAATGTGCTCCAGCGCACGGCCGACAGGCTCCTGGACGGATCGTGGGGGAAGCGGCCGGGCTGCAGCACGACGATGTCGGCGTCGGCGCCGGCTGCCAGCCGTCCCTTGTCGGCCAGGCGGAACGCGCGGGCCGGCCCGTCGCACAGCAGCCGCACGGCCATCGTCGGTGCGATGCCGCGTTCGGCGCAGCCGGTCCACAGGGCGGGCAGCAGGGTTTCCAGACCCGGACCGCCCGAGCTGTTGGCGAAGATGTTCGGATCACCCTTGCGCTCGAGTCCCCAGGACACGTGGTCCGACGACACGAAATCGCAGGCGCCTTGGGCGACGTGGGTCCACAGCCGGTCGACCTCGGCCTGCGGCCGGATCGGCGGATAGTGCTTGGCACGCGCACCGAAGCGGCGCACGTGCTCCTCCTCGTTCAGCATCAGGTACTGAACGCAGGTCTCGATCGAGGCGTGGTGGCCGGCGCGCTTGTACATGGCGCTGATCTCGAAGCCGCGCACGGTCGACACGTGCACCGCATGAGCGCGCGCGCCGGTGACGGCACCGATCTCGTAGATGCGGGCGGTGGCGAGATCCTCGATCAGGGGCGTATGGGCGCGGCCGAAAGCATCCCAGCCGGTGTCGCCGGCCGCGATGGCGCGCGCGATGTTGGCCCGCGTCATCTCCTGGTCCTGGTTGTGCACGCCGCACAACAGGCCGCTGGGCGCGATGCGGCGGAAGGCCTCGAACAGCACGTCGTCGGTGATGCGCGGAAAGCGCGTCGGGTTGGCCTCGAACGTCGAGAACTTGAAGCCGCAGGCACCGGCCTCGATCAGGCCGGCGATGGCATCAAGCCCGTCCTGCTTGGTGATCGTGGCGTAGAGCGCCACGTCGACATGCGCGTCGCGCTCGACCTCGGCGCGCTTGCGATCGAACAGGGCGCGGTTGGTGACGGGCTCGGGTTCGTCGTAGGGCATGTCGACCATGACGGTGACGCCGCCGGCGGCCGCAGCGCGCGAGGCCATGCCGATGCCCTCGTGGTTCGCCTGGCTGCCGGAATGCACCTGCCCGTCGACGACGCCGGGAATGATCCAGGAGCCGCGGAAATCCTCGCTGCGGCGCGCGGCCGGCGGCGTGCCGTCGCCGACCAGCGCGATCTTCTCGCCGCTGATAGCCACGTGGCCGTCCGTGATGACGCGATCGCAAAGCACGACATTGCCGCGCAGGACGAGGTCGAAATCAGTCATGGGTACGATGTGTCCGTTGGCGCTACCGGCCGACGCTGGATCCGGCCGAGCCGGAACATAGAGGGCTGCACGCCAAATCAGCGCATGCTATTTCGCCCTGGATCCATAATTCCAGGTTATGCCCATGACGATGAACCTGCGCCAGATCGAGATGTTCCGCGCCATCATGGTGACCGGCTCCATCAGCGGCGCCGCGCGGCTGCTGTCGGTATCGCAGCCGGCGATCAGCCGGCTGCTGGCCTACACCGAGGATCGCCTCGGCTTCTCCCTGTTCGAGCGCATCAAGGGCCGCGTGCAGCCGACGCCCGAGGCGCGCCAGCTGTTTGCCGGCGTCGACCAGGTGCATCAGGAGGTGGCGCGGGTCAACGAGCTGGCCGAGGAGCTGCGGCGCGGCGGCACCGGCTCGGTGAGCATGGTGGCCAGTCCCAGCGTCGGGCATATGCTGGTGCCCAAGGCCATCGCCCACTTCCGGGCCCGCCATCCCGATGTGCGTGTGGAGCTGGAAATCCTGACGCTGGCCGATCTGATCGGCAAGGTGAGCAGCCACCGGGCCGATCTCGCCATCACCTCGCTGGCGGTCGACGAGCCCACCGTGACCTCGACCTTGATCGGCGAAGGGCGATTGCAGGTGATCTTTCCGGCCGGCCATCCGCTGGCGCAAAAGCGCGTGGTGAAGGCGGCCGATCTCGCGCCCTATCCCATCATCAGCTACGGCCCGCACACGCCCTATGGCATGATCGTCAGCCGCGTGCTGAACACCACGACCCGGCCGATCCGCATCAACACGCAGGTGCGCTTCACGCCCAACGCCTGCAGCCTGGTGCAGGCCGGCGCCGGCATCGCCATCGTCGACGATTTCGTGCTGATGGATGGCGCTTGGCCGAACATCCAGTCGCGCCCCTTGGTGCCGAAGACGACGACCCGGGTTCACCTGCTGACCTCGCGGGTCGAGCCGCTGTCGCGCGTGGCGCACAGCTTCGTCGCCGGCTTGCGCAGCCTGCTGCCGGCGCTGGCCGCACCGCAGGCCAAGGACTGAGTTTTTTCACTCATATAACGCATTGTTATAGAGAGGGTCGATTTTGGTATTTGATTTTAGGTCGTGGCATGCCCAGCGTCGCCCGATCCAACGGGAGACTTCCATGCCGGTCCTCAAGACAGCCCTTCGTGCCGCCGTCGCTGCTGTGGCGGCCGCCATCGCCGCGCCCGCCGGCGCGGCCGATCGCGTCCACCTGATGCTCGACTGGATTCCGACCGGCGACTATGCGCCGTACTACGCCGGCGTGGCCGCGGGCATCTACCAGAAGAACGGCATCGAGCTTCGCATCAGTCGCGGCAACGGCTCGGGCGACACGCTGAGCAAGCTTGCCGGCGGCGCCGCCGACATCGGCATGGCCGACATCTCGGCGCTGTTCACGGCGCGCCAGCGCGGCAACATGCCGGTCAAGATGATCGCGGCGGTCTACGCCCACTCGCCGCACTCGCTGTTCGTGCGCAAGGACTCGGGCATCACCAACTTCGCCGGGCTCGAGGGCAAGCGCATCGGCATCACGCCCGGCAACAGCCACAAGCTCTACTTCCCGGCCGTGGCGGCCGCGGCCAAGACCGATCCCAACAAGATCGAGTGGGTGACGGTCGACGGCTCCTCGATGGCGGCGCTGCTGATCAGCGGCCGCATCGATGCGGCGCCGTTCTACTCGACCAACTTCTACTATCAGAACAAGCAGGCCAAGCGCGCCGGCAAGGAGCTGGCGTTCCTGCCCTTCGTCGAAGCCGGTTTCTCCATCTATTCGTTGTCGTTCCACACCACCGAAGCGACGATCAAGAACCGGCCTGACATGCTGCGCAACTTCCTGAAAGCGACGCGCGAGGCGTGGGAGGCGGCGCGCGCCAACCCGCAGGCGACGTGCGAGGCCCATGTCAAGGCAGTGCCCGAGGTCGAGCTCGACGATTGCCTGGGCAGCCTCAAGGCCACGCTGGGCTTCATCTTCACCGACCACTCGGCGTCGGTCGGCCTGGGCAATATCGGCGACGAGCGCCTGAAGAAGACCTATGACGTGGTCGCCGCCGCGCAGAGCCTCGATGCCAAGATCGATCCGCACACCGCCATCGACATGAGCTTCCTGCCGCGCAAGCCGTGATGGCGCGGCCGATATCGCCGGCCGCCGGCAAGGGACATCCATGATTGACATCGACAACGCGGGCCAGGTTTTCGGGCCCGCCCATGCCGGCGGCGTCCGTGCGCTCGACGGCATCAACCTTGCGATCCGCGATCGCGAGATCGTCACCCTGGTCGGTCCCTCCGGCTGCGGCAAGTCCACCCTGTTGCGGCTGGTGTCGGGGCTGATCGCGCCGACCGAGGGGTCGATCAGCATCGACGGCGAAAAGGTGACGGCGCCGCGCCAGGATACCGGCATCGTGTTCCAGGCGCCGACCCTGCTGCCATGGGCGACGATCCTCGAGAACGTTATGTTCCCCTCGACCATCATGGGCCGCGCCGACGATGCGGCGCGGCGGCGGGCGCAGGATCTGCTGAAGGTGGCCGGCATCGCCGACTTCGCCAACCATCGGCCGCGGCAGCTGTCGGGTGGCATGCAGCAGCGCGCCGCGATCTGCCGGGCCCTGGTGCACAATCCGTCGATCCTGCTGATGGACGAGCCGTTCGGTGCGCTCGACGCGCTGACCCGCGAGGTGATGACCATCGAGCTGATGCGGATCTGGACCGCGACGCCCAAGACCATCCTGTTCGTCACCCACTCGATTCCCGAGGCCGTCATCCTGGCCGACCGCGTGGTGGTGATGTCGCCGCGCCCGGGACGCATCGCCGAGATCATCGACGTCAACCTGCCGCGGCCGCGCACATTCGCGCTGGCGGGCGATCCCGAGTTCCAGCGCTGTGCCGAGCGCATCCGTGCCCTGATTTTCGGCGAGCAGGGAGTTCGCTTCGATGTCCAGCACTGACCTGCGCCGCTGGTTCAACGCCAGCCGCGAATTCACAGTGCCGCTGCTGGCACTGATCGTACTGATCGCGGTGTGGGAAGTGGCGGTCCGGCTGTTCGCCATTCCGGAGTATCTCCTGCCGGCGCCCAGCCGCATCTTCGACGACACGGCCGCCATGGGCGGCGTGGTTGCCAACCACACGCTGGCGACCTTGCGCACCATCCTGTTCGGCTTCCTGCTGTCGATCGTCGTCAGCCTGCCGCTGGCCGTGCTGATCGCCTCGTCGCGCATCTTCGCCGATGCGATCTATCCGCTGCTGGTCCTCACCCAGTCGGTGCCCAAGGTGGCGATCGCGCCGATCCTGGTCGTCGTGCTGGGCCCCAACGAGCTGCCGCGCACCATCGTGACGTTCCTGGTCGCCTTCTTCCCGCTCGTGATCTCCATGACGGCGGGCCTGCTGGCGGTGCCACCGGAGTTGATCGAGCTGTCGCGATCGTGTCGCGCCACCAAGCTGCAGGAGCTCACGCGCGTGCGGCTGCCGTACTCAATTCCGTTCGTCTTTTCGGGCCTGAAAGCGGCGATCGCGCTCTCGGTGGTCGGCGCCGTGGTCGGCGAGTTCGTTGCCGCAGAGAAGGGGCTGGGCTATCTCATCACCTCGGCGACGGCGTTCTTCAAGGTGCCGGTGGCGTTCGGCGCCATGCTGATCCTGGCCATCCTGGGCATCGTTCTGTTCCAGCTCATCGTCGTCGTCGAGCGGATCTTCTTCCCCTGGGCGGCGGCGGAAGAGCCGCGCAGCTGAAATCCCTTCTCCCCGCGCAGGCGGGGAGAAGGTGGCGCGCAGCGCCGGATGAGGGGCTTTGCGATGTATCAACAGATGAGGTTTGCTGCTTTCGATGCGCTCATCGCAGGCGCGAAGCCCCTCATCCGCCTCAGGTACTTCGACGCAAAGCGTCGAAGTACCGAAACGGGCACCTTCTCCCCGCCGGCGCGGGGAGAAGGGATCTATTGTCACGGGAGTTCGCTATGACCGCACAGGCACGCTATCAGGTCATCCGCAACGCACTGGTCCTGCGGCCGGGCGCACAGCAGGCCGAGCCGCTCGACATCCTGATCGACGGCGACACCATTCGCGAGCTGGGTCCGCGCGGCATGGCTGTGCCCGACGGCGCCGCCGTGGTCGACGGGGCCCGGCGCTTGGTGCATCCCGGACTGATCAATGCGCACACCCACGGTCATGGCGCCCTGGCCAAGGCGATGGGCGATCGCTGGTCGCTGGAGCTTCTGCTGGCGTCCGGTCCGTGGATCAGCGGCAACCGCAATCTGGAGGACAAGTACCTCAGCGCCACGCTGAACGCCGCCGAGATGGTGCTGAAGGGGTGCACCGCCTGCTATGACCTGTTCCTGGAGGTGCCGGCGCCGAGCCTGGAAGGCATGCAGGCGATCGCACGCGCCTACGGCGATGTCGGCATGCGCGCCACCATCGCGCCGATGGTCGCCGACCTGTCGCTCTACCAGGCGATCCCCGGCCTGTACGAAGCCCTGCCGCAAGCGCTGCAAGCCGCCGTCGACAAGATGCGCCCGCAGCCCTACGCCGCGACGCTGAAGGATGTCGAGGCCTTCCTGCAGAAGCCCGGCGTGCAGTCCGACCGCCTGAAGCTGGCGCTGGCGCCCACCATTCCGCTGCACTGCTCCGACGACTTCCTGTGCGCCTGCCGCGACTGCGCGCGCGACCACGGCATCGGCCTGCACAGCCATGTGGCGGAATCGAAGATCCAGGCGCTGGCCGCTCTCACGCGCTACAAGCGCACGATCACCGCGCACATCGACGACCTCGGTCTGCTAGGCCCGCAGTTCACCGTGGCGCACGGCATCTGGCTCGACGACGACGACATGCGCCGCCTGGCGGATCACGGCGCCTCGGTGGCGCACAATCCCGGCAGCAACATGCGCCTGGGCAACGGCATCGCCGACATGCGCGGACTGCTGAAGGCCGGCGTCAACGTTGCCATCGGGACGGACGGCTCCAGCAGCGGCGACAATCAGAACATGTACGAAGCGGCGCGGCTGGCGTCCTTCGCCTCGAAAGTGCGCGGACCCGATCTCACCCAGTGGGTGACGACGCCGGAGGCGCTGCACGCCGCCACCGACGGCGGCGCCCGGGCGCTGGGCTTCGCCGGCCAGATCGGCCGCATCGAGGCCGGCTACAAGGCCGACCTGGTGTTCGTCGATCTCGATCACATCAACTGGCTGCCGCACAACCGCACCGTCAACCAGCTTGTCCATGTCGAGGACGGCACCGCGGTGCACAGCGTCATGATCGGCGGCCGTCTTGTCGTGCAGGACCGCAAGCTGCTGACGGTCGATCTCGCGGCGCTGGCGCAGAAGGCAGAAGCCGCACGCGAGCGCCTGGCGGCCGCCAACGAACCCATGCGCCTGCTGACCGAGAAGCTGTCCGACGCCGTCGGCAGCTTCTGCATCGGTCTCGCGCGCACGCCGTACCCGGTCGACCGCTACGGCAGCCGGGCGCAGTGACACCCTCCCCCAACACAGTTGGGGGAGGTGGTCACTGCTACGGCAGCCGGGCGCAGTGACACCCTCCCCCAACACAGTTGGGGGAGGTGG
>DATEIF010000850.1:0-7637 GCA_035279205.1 Vineibacter sp. | reverse complement strand
GATCCGCACAAGCTGGGCTTCAAGGGGCTGAAGGGCGCCCGCGACGGCGCGCTGGTCGGCAAGATCCGCATGGCGCTGATGAACGAAGGTGTCGACGTCATGCCCAGCCCCGGCGGGCTGGTGTCGTCGGTGCATGACGGTGCCGATGTCGATCGCACCGCCGAAGGGCTGCGCCGTGCGGTGCGGGCACTGAAAGCGGAGCGCGAGATCAGGGGCCTGCGCTAGTACTCGCTGACGCGCTTGTCATCCCGAGCGTAGCGAGGGATCTCCTGCGAGGAACGCACGGTGCGCTATGCGCAGGAGATCCCTCGCTGCGCTCGGGATAACGTCGTGCCGCGCCGAGCGTTGTGCATGAGCTGTCATGGTTCGACACACTCACCATAAAGGTGTCCCGGACCTCCTGATCACGCCGCCATCGCCTCGCGCGGTGGCGCGCGACGCCAGGCCAGTGCCTCGGCGATGTGCAGGCGGCGCACGCTGTCGCTGGCATCGAGGTCGGCCAGCGTGCGCGCGACGCGCAGCACGCGGTGGTAGCCGCGCGCCGACATGTTCAGTTTCTCGACGGCGCGCGTCAGCAGGGCGCGACCGTCGGCGTCGGGCGTGGCGATAGTGGTCAACAGCTCGCCGTCGGCCTGGCCGTTGGCGCGCGGTAAGACATCGCCGGCCAGCGCCGGATCCTTGCGCGCGAGATCGGTGAAGCGCTGGCGCTGCAGGGCCCGTGCGGCGGCGACCCGCACGGCAACCTCGGCCGAGGATTCGGCCGGCGGCGGCAGGGCAAGATCGGCCGGCGCCACCGGCGGCACGTCGATGGCGAGATCGATGCGGTCGTAGAGCGGGCCGGAGATGCGTCCCTGGTAGTCGGCGCCGCAACGCGGCGCTCGCCCGCAGGCGCGCGTCATGTCGGCGAGGTTGCCGCAGCGACAGGGATTCATGGCCGCCACCAGCAGGAACCGCGCCGGATAGGTGACGTGCGCGTTGGCGCGGGCCACGGTGACGCGGCCACTCTCCAGCGGTTGCCGCAGGGCCTCCAGCGCGGAAGGATTGAACTCCGGCAGCTCGTCGAGGAACAGCACGCCGTGATGCGCCAGCGAGACCTCGCCGGGCCGCGGGCGCGTGCCGCCACCCACCATCGACACCAGGCTCGCCGAGTGATGCGGATCGCGAAACGGGCGGCGCCGTGTCAGCTTGCCTTCGCCGAGTTGGCCCGCCAGCGATTGGACCATGCTGACCTCGAGCGCCTCGTCGGCATCCAGCGGCGGCAGCAGGCCGGGCAGGCGCGCCGCCAGCATCGACTTGCCGGCGCCGGGCGGCCCGACCATCAAGAGATTGTGCGCGCCGGCCGCAACCACCTCCAGCGCGCGCTTGGCGCTCTCCTGACCTTTGACGTCGCGCAGATCGGGATAGCGGCTGCCGTCGGTGGCGATGGTCGCCTGCGGCGGGGCCAGGACCTGGATGCCCTTGAAATGGTTGATCAGCGCCAGCAGCGAGGGCGGGGCGATGACCTCGCCGCAACGGGCGGCGCGTCGGCCGGCGGCAGCCTCGTCTTCGCTGGCGGCATCGACCGTCTCGAACCCACCCCAGGCCGCTTCGCCACCACAGGCGGCCGGGCACACGATACCGTGCCCATGGCCGGCCGCATGGACGGCCGCCGGCAGCACGCCGGCCACCGGCGTCAGCGCACCGTCCAGCGCCAGCTCACCCAGGGCGACATAGCCCTCGGCGATATCGGCCGGGATCACACCGATCGCCGCCATCAGGGCCAGGGCGATCGGCAGGTCATAGTGGCTGCCTTCCTTCGCGAGGTCGGCGGGTGACAGGTTCACGGTGATGCGCCGCGGCGGCAGGGCAAGACCCAGCGACGCCAGGGCCGCGCGGATGCGCTCGCGGCTCTCGCCCACCGCCTTGTCGGGCAAGCCGACCAAGGTGAAGGTGGGCGAGCCACCGGATATCTGGACCTGCACGTCGATCGGCACCACATCAACGCCCTGGAACGCCACTGTGCGAACGCGTGCGACCATGACTGTTCTCCATTTGTCGTCGAGAACAATTATAGAACGCATTTTAATTGAAAAAATATACCGATGGTTGTATTCGCCTGCTTTTGCGGGGATGTGGCATCGACAGGTGCATTAGGCGGGGGCGAAGCATGCAAGCCCGGGACCGGCAAACGATCGCCCGAATTCTGAAGGTCAATCATGCGGGCGAATATGGCGCCATCCGCATCTATCGCGCCCAGATCTGGATGGCGCGGTGGCTCTGCCCCGACCTGCTGCCCTTTCTCACCGAAACGATCGGCCATGAGATCGAGCATTGCCGGCTGTTTCGCACCGCCATGCCGCAACGACAGGCGAGGCCCTGCCGTTTCATGGCGTTCTGGGGCAGCGGCGGCCTGGTCCTGGGGTTTGTGACGGCTCTGTTAAGCCAGCAGGGGATCTGGATTTGCACAGCAGCGATCGAGGCGGCCGTGCACAGGCACCTGGATGACCAGCTGCATTTCGTGCGTGAACGCGATCCGCAGCTTCATACCTTGATCGAGTCGATCAAAGGTGAGGAGTTGCAGCACCTGAGGACAGCGCGGGCGCGGATCACGGCGAACACGCGATGGACGCGATCGTTGACGGTCGCCATCGCCACGGCGACGGACATGGTCATCTGGCTGTCGACGTGGGGCGACTCCCGAAAGATGGCGCAAGACCTGGCAGCGGCCAGAGCCACGCCGCGGTGAGCGCGGTGCCCGGCCTCAGCCCTGGAGCTTGCCGGCGAGCTTCGCGGCAAAGGCGGCCACGGGCGGCGCAACCTCGCCCTCGGTCTTGATGGCGATCACCGTGCCGCTGTTGGACAGCGCCGAAATCGTGACCGACCATTTGCCGCTGGCGGCCGTCGATTCGAGGACATAGTCCGTGATCGACTGGCCGGCTTGGTATGGCTCGATCAGGCGCCAGCCGGCCCAGCGAAAGCGGGCGAAGCGGATGGCGGCGCGGTCGTTGGCGTCGATCACGTTGCCGTCGGGGTCGAAGACGGTCATCGGCAGCGGATCGTCGGCCGCGCCACCATGCTTTTGCACCAGCACCCGGGCGAGGGAAGCAACCATCGAAACCTCCTACACTCACGGTGCGCAGTCCTATCCGGAATTGCCGTCGCACGGAACGGTGATCGTGCACCGCGACCCTCTCGTGTAGCATCGATGGCGATGTGGCGTCTCACCCGTACTGCTCGCGCCACTGCCGATGGCGCGGCGGTGGAGGCGGACCTGGATCGCGCCGAGCGTGCCGGGTTCCGGCTGGCCGTCATCGGCCGCGCGGTGGCACTGGCGCCGATCGGTTTGTACTACGGCTACGTGCTGCACTGGCCCAGCGGGTTGTACGCCATCCTGGCGGTCGCGGCGCTGATCGCCATCGGCCTGGTTCAGTTGCCGCTGCTGGGGACCCGGCACGAGCGTATCTGGCATCGCTACGCGCTGTTTGCCTTCGATGTCGCGGCCTTTGCGGCGCACCTGGCATTGATACCGTTGAGCAGCGGTGGCGACGTGCCGCAGAATCTCGTGTTCCTGCGCGGCATTACACTGGTCTTCATCATCATTGCCGCCTCGGTGCTGACCTTGTCGCCGGCGCTGGTGCTGTGGACGGGCTGCTGCGCCGTGGTGGCGCTGTGGGCCGCGATCGCGTGGATCCTGGCGGGCATGGATCGGATCGTGACCTGGTCGGACCTGCCGGCTGGGCCATCGCGCGAGCAGTATGTCGCCGTGGTGCTCGATCCGGATTTCATCGCCCTGCAATCGCGCGTGATGGACAGCATCATCATCCTGCTTGTCACCGGCATTGCGGCGCTCGCGGTGTATCGGGCGCGTGCGGTGGTGCGGGCACGCGCGGCGGCCGAGCATCAGCGCAATCGCGTGCTGCGGGTGTTCGGCCAGTACGTGCCGGAGCAGGTGGCCGCGGCGCTGATCGACACCCAGACGCTGGCGCCGCAGACCCGCGACGCCAGCGTGCTGTTTGCCGACATCAAGGACTTTACGCGGCTGTCTGAGTCGCTGGCCCCGGCGGACGTGATCGGCCTTTTGAACCGGTTCTTCGACGAGGCCGCAACCGTGATCGTTGCCCGCGGCGGCGTGGTGGTGAACTTCGTGGGCGATGCGATGGTGGTTGCCTTCAATGCGCCGCTGCCGGCGGGCGATCATGCGGTGCGCGCAGTCGAGGCGGCACGGGCCCTGCTGGCTCTGACGTCATCGCGCGAGTTCGCCGGCCATCGACTGGCGCTGCGCATCGGTGTGGCCAGCGGCGTGGTTGCCGCCGGCACGGTCGGCGGCGCCGGGCGACAGACCTATACGATCTACGGCGATACGGTGAACCTGGCCCAGCGCCTGCAGGTGCTGACCAAGGAACTGGATACCGACTGCCTGATCTCGGATGCCACCTATGCGGCCGCGAGTGCTGCATGTCAGGACGCCGTGGCCAACGGTACGGTATCGGTTCGCGGTCGCGAGCAGCCGGTGCAGGTGTTTGCCATCGCGCCGTCGCCGCCGTCGCCAGACGAGACGACACCGCCGCCGATCGGCACGCGCGCGCTGCCGCTGCCGACCTGAATCCGGCCGGGATGGACCTCATGGGCCAGATCGAGATCCGCATCGAGGCCGCATCGTCACCCGCGGCCGGCGCTCTGATCGCGGCTCTGGATGACGAGCTGCGGCGCCGGTATCCCGACGAGCCGACCAACGGCATCGATGCCGAGTCGTTCGAGGCGGACGGTGGTGTGTTCGCCGTCGGCTATGTCGGCGGTGAGCCGGCGGCCTGCGGTGCCTTTCGGCCCTATGAAAAGGCGGCCGAGATCAAGCGCATGTTTGTGGCGTCGGCTTTTCGCGGCCGCGGATTGGGCCGGTTGATGCTGCTGTTCCTGGAGCGCGAGGCGGCGCGCCGCGGCTTTGCCCGCGCCGTCCTGGAGACCGGCACCGGCCAGCCCGAAGCGATCCATCTCTACAGCGCGCAGGGATGGCAGCCGATTCCGGCGTTCGGGTCGTATGTCGGCAATCCGCTCAGTGTCTGTTTCGAGAAGCAGCTGGGCGATGCGCCAGGGCCCGCTGGCCAACGACGGTGAGGCGGTTGCGACGGTTGTGCCGGTCCATGTAAACTGCCCGATATTTCGCGAGGATTTCCGCATCATGCGGGCAGGTCGTGCGCATGTCAGGGCGTGACGATTCGGTGCTTCGCCGAGCGGCACCTGATATTCGCCTCAACGAGGCGCTGCGGCCATGGCCGTCGACCAGGGTCGTCTCGGCACATGGGGCGATGTCACGACGGACCGTGCTCTCGGGTTTGGCGGGCGCCGCGGCTTTCGCGGCGACGATGGGCGTGTCGACCGCGCTGCGTGGCCCGTCCGTGCAACCCGATGGCGCGGTCTCCGGCCCGGTCGCGCGTCACCTGGATCTCGTCGTGGCACATACCGGCGAGACATTCTCCGACGTGTTCGCGGAAGGTGGTCGCTACGACGATCGCAAGCTCGCCCGCCTCAACAAGCTCTTGCGCGACTATCAGAACGGGGAAGTGAAGCCGATCGACCCGGCCTTGTTCGACCTGATGGCACGCATACAGTCGCATGTCGGCCAGCCGCTGCGGGTGCTCAGCGGTTATCGTTCATGGCGAACGAATCGCTTCATGTATCTGGTCGGCCTGGATGTTGCGGAGCACAGTCTGCACGTCGCGGCGAAGGCGGTGGACTTCACCGTTCCCGGTGTTCCGGCAGCGAAGCTCGGCGAGATCGCCCGCAAGAACGGCGCCGGTGGTGTCGGTGTCTATCGATCCGGGTTCGTCCATGTTGATACGGGCTTGTCCCGCGACTGGACCGGCTGAGACGGCGGCCACAACATCCTCACAGGCACGATCATGGTGATCACGGCTTGATCACTGGAAGGGTCGCGCCCGCGCCACACTATGACGCTTGGATGCTGAGCCGAATCGCATTCGGCATTCACGTCAACGCAACCGTGGTGCGACCAACGATGAAGACGCCTTCGACAAGCGGCGTAGTGCGGCGGCGAATTGCTCTTTCGGGCCTGGCTGGTACCGCACTGTCGCTGGCAACAGGATCATCCGGCTGGGCGCGCGGTCCTTCGGTGCGAACCGAGAGTCTGCAATCGAGTCTCCATTCCAAATACTTGAACCTCGTCGTGGCCCACACTGGCGAATCCTTCGCTGATGTGTTTGCCGCCGGCGATCGCTATGACGACACCGGCCTGGCGCGACTGAACAAGCTTCTGCGCGACTATCGCACGGGCGAGGTGAAGTCGGTCGACCCGGCCTTGTTCGACGTGATGGCGCGCGTGCAGGCGCAGGTCGGCCAACCGCTGCGCGTGCTGAGCGGTTATCGCTCGGCGCAAACGAATCATCTGTTGCACATGGCCGGCTTCGACGTCGCCGAGCACAGCTTCCACATCTCGGCGAGAGCCGTCGATTTCACCGTCACGGGTGTTTCGGTCGCGACCCTGGGCGACATCGCCCGCCAATGCGGCGCCGGCGGGATCGGCCTCTATCGATCGGGGTTCATTCACGTCGATACCGGACCGGTCCGCAACTGGAGCGGCGAGTGAAGGGCGGGTGAGGTCAGTCGTCATCCCTCGCTTCGCTCGGGATGACGCGACTTTCGGTTCCGTCAAACGATGAGACGCTTCCAGGATCAGCGGAATCCGCATTGCTGGCGGCTGACGCCGGCGGTTGCCCAGCGCGCGCCGTCGCGGAAGCAACCGTCGGCCCATTCCCCGGTGAAGACCTGGTTGCCGCGGCCGGTCTTTGTGCCGGTGCCGTGGGCCTTGCCGTCACGCCATTCACCGTCGTAGCGCTCGCCGTTGGCCCACGTGTAAACGCCGCGGCCATTCTCCTTGCCTTCGCGGAACTCGCCTTCATAGCGATCACCGTTGGGCCAGGTGCGCACGCCCTGACCGTGGAAATCGCTGTTGCGGAACTCGCCTTCATACCGGCTGCCGTCGCGCCAGATGAACACGCCTCGGCCGCTTAGATTGCCGTTACGATACTCGCCCTCATAGCGGGCGCCATCCTTCCAGGTCTGCACGCCACGGCCGGTACGGAAGCCGTCCTTGAAGTCGCCCTCGTAGCGGGTGCCGTCGGGCCAGGTGTAAGTGCCCCGGCCATTGGGCCGGCCCGATTGCATGTCGCCCTCGAACAGTTCGGTCGGGCTCTGGTTCTCGAACCATTGCAGCTTGCCGTGGCCCTGGGCGATACCGTTCGCGCAGGGACCGCTCCACGTGATGGATTCGTTGGGTTGCGGCTCGGCATTCCAGATCCGGCATCGGGTCCGTGGATCGGCGATCCATCCCGACGTGGGATTGCCTTGCGCGTGGGCCGTGCTGATCAGGAGCAGAAGGCAAAGCGGCAGGAAGCGCAGCATCGAAGACCCTGTTCACCACCAGAGCAATGGCGGACAATCGACCGCAGCTTGCTTCATAGCGGACGCTGCCGCGTTACGGCGCGTTCTTTTCGTGACCACTGCCGTCGCCAGGAATGATCAAGGCCGACCTGTTATCGATCACACTGTCATCCCGAGCGTAGCGAGGGATCCCCTGCGAGCATTGCTTTGTGCGCCATTCGCGGGAGATCCCTCGCTCCGCTCGGGATGACAGTTGCACTATG
>DATEIF010000849.1:0-6861 GCA_035279205.1 Vineibacter sp. | reverse complement strand
CGCACGGCACCCCATGGCGCGGGAGATCCCTCGCTGCGCTCGGGATGACGGCATGGCTGCGCGTCGGAGTCGGTAGCGGAAATTGCCGGAACGTCCCTCCCTTCTCCCCGCGACGGCGGGGAGAAGGTGCCCGCAGGGCGGATGAGGGGCTTCACTCGGCCGCGTGAAACGGCGTCATCGACGCCAACGTCAAGCCCCTCACCTCCCATCGCGCTGCGCGCGACGGGCCCCTCCTCTCCCCGCCTCCGCGGGGAGAGGGTGATCCAGCGGCGGGGTGGACGGCCCGGCCCGGTCGTCGCGCGGGCCACCGGCTGCAGCCATCCCTGCGCGACCAACAGCGCAATGACGGCGTCGGCGCCGTCGGCATCGACGGCTTGCGACAGCACCTCGCGCCGGATCTGCTCGCGCGAGACCTCGCCAATGCGATGCTCGGCGATCCAGCGCACCACCCTCTCCGCATGACGGTGCCGCTCGCTTTCGGCGCCAGCACCGAAGGCGGCGCGCGCATGCGGCCACAGATAGTCGCGCCACAGGCCGATGGCGATGCGCATCGCCGTGGCTGACACGTGCGCCGGTTCCGCCGTGCCCGTCGGCTCGGCCGACCAGCCGAGGAACGTCAGCACGCCGGCCAGGCGCAGCACCAGGCCGACGCCCTCGCTCCACCATGCCGCCTCGCGGCCTTCCAGTGCATCGAGATCCGCGTCATGGGCGTCGCGGAATGCCTCGAGCACGGCGAGCGCATCGGCAGTCAGCTCTACGTCGCGCACCGCTGCCGGCAGCGCCTGCAGCCGCGCCAGCGCAGCGATCGCGTCGTCGCTCAGGCGCTCCGTCGGCGCCGACAGCGGCTGCAACACCGGCCGCACCGGGCACACGAACATCAAGCGTCCGATCATTCCGTCGTCATCGCCGGCGCGTGCCTTTGGCAATGCGTCCGGTCGCAGCGTGCCCAGGATCGACACCGCGGCGGGGACCTCGATCTGCAGCAGCTGGCGATGGCGGATCGTCCACGGCGCGGCTGACCACGCCCGGCGCCAGTGCTGCCGCTCGATATCGGCCATCTGCCGCGCCGTGCGCGCCAGCCAACCATCAAGCGCATCGGGCGCCAGCAGCACGCCGCGCGGATTGCCGTGCACGGCGTCGGCGACCACGCGGATCCGCGGGTCCTCGACGAGCAGCCGGCAGGGCGGCGGCGGCTCGATCGCGTCGTCCGGCAGCGGGTCGAGCGCTGCTGCCCGCGCGATCACCATGTTGCGCAGATCGCGCCGCCACAGGCCGGTGACGGCTCGGGACCCTTCTCGCGCCGCTGCATGGCGCCGCCAGGTGCCCTCGCCCGCCATGCCCAGGCGCTGCTGCAGGGCACGCGCTAGGTCCAGCGCCGTCTGCATGCCGCGCGTCTTGCCCGACGCCGGTCCGCCCACCAGCGCGGTCCACAGCACGCAGGGCTCGCGCCATGCAGAGGTCGAGGTCGGGCTGATGCACCGCGCGCCGCCGATCAGGCCGGCCGCCGCCGTCAGCAGCGACAGCGCAGCGTAGTCCACTGGCGCGTTGACGCCGCGCGCGGCGTGCCGGCACCAGTCGCGCCAGAACGGAGCCAAGGTGTCGAGCGGAAACACCGGCAGCGCACCGTGCCGATCGCTCGGCAATGGCTGGTCCGCGGCGGCGCGGACCACGTCGACAACATCGTGTGCAGTCATGCGTGTCACCCGAGGCGTGTGAGGTGTTGCTTGACGACAGCAACCGGCGCGACGGCCGGCGGGCCTTCGAAACCCCGGCGGCACATCTGCTTTTTTGGGATGTGGGCTGTATATGTTATTCTTGAATCGAAAACAAGAAAAATGATAATTCGCGGCGACGAGGACGACTCTATGGTCCTCTAAGTGGTCCAAGGGGCCGCTATATGGTATCAAGGTTCCGAATCGGAGCAGATTTGGAACCAATGCCCATCAATCTCTCGATCAAAAATGCCCCGGACGACGTCGTTAAACGTCTACGGCAGCGCGCCGAGCGACACCATCGGTCGCTGCAGGGCGAGTTGCTGGCCATCATCGAGGAAGCGGTCCGGCCCGAGCGAAACCTGAGCCCTGCCGAGCTACTCGCGGAGGTTCGGCTCCTTGGCCTCCGCACACCGGCTGACTCCGCCACGATCATACGGGCCGATCGTGACCGGCGCTAAGGTCGTGGACGCCTCAGCATTGGCTGCCCTGCTGTTCGCAGAGCCGGAGGCCGAGACGATTGCCGAGCGACTGGAGGGGGTCCGGTTGGCCGCTCCCGCGTTGCTTGACTTCGAATTGGCTAACGTCTGCCTGACTAAGATTCGGCGCCAGCCAAGCCAGCGGGAAGCGCTGCGCGCCGCTTTCCGCCTGGCACATCGGCTGAGGGTGGAAACAGTAGCTGTCGACTACGCGGCTACCCTGGACCTCGCTGAGGCCACCGGTCTGACCGCCTATGATGCGAGCTACCTTTGGCTCGCCCGCGAGCTGGATGCCGAGTTGGTCACGCTCGACCAGAAATTGGCGGCCGCCGCGACGTGAGACGCACTGCCGCTTCGCGAGGGAGGTTCATATACCTGACGTCACAGCCCCAGATCCCGACATCGCCACACCCGAGCTCATGAAGGCGATCTCCGCCGCCTTCAACAGCCGCGATGTCGATCGCATCGTTTCGTACTTCACCGATGACGCCACCTTCTGGCTGGCGCGCGGACCCGAACCGGTCGGCCGCACGCTGCGCGGCAAGGACACGATCCGCAAGACGCTTGCCGACCGCTTCAAGGTGATCCCCGACATGCGCTGGGACCACAAGGAGTACATCTACGCCGGCAATCGAGCGATCTCGGTCTGGACCGTGAAGGGCAAGGGCGCCGACGGCGAGGACCTGAACTACCAGGGCTGCGACATCTACACCTTCCGCGGCGGCAAGATCGCCGCCAAGGACACCTACTGGAAGATCGTCGAGCACAAGGATCGCCTGTGATGGTCGTACGTCATCGACAGAGAGCCCGAGGCGCGCGCCTCGGGCGCTGGGACGCCGACCTTCTCTGATGACGAGGCAGCTCGACGCGGCTAAGCCGGGCGAGCACGTTGCGTCGGCGCTACGACGGCAAGGAACTCCAGAAGCGCCGCATTCACCTCGTCCGGCCGCTCCTGCTGGATCCAGTGGCCGCAGTTCGGCAACAACACGCTCTTGGTCAACCGTGGCACGGTCTGCGGCAGGGCCTCGACGGCCGGGCGGTAGAGCAGAAGCCCGCGATCTTCGGCGCCGCACATGAAGAGCGCCGGCACCGTGACCGGCGCGTTGCGCCACGGCGCCATCAGCTCCCAGGTGCGGTCGATCGCGCGATACCAGTTGAGCGGCCCGTGCAGGCCCGAACGGGTAAAAGCGTCGCTGTAGGTCGCGAGATCGGCCGGCGTGAGCCAGGCCGGCAACGGCGCCGGGTCGATCAGGGTGTCAAGCCACCTGGCGTTCCGTGGCACCGGTGGCGCGGGTGGTGCCGCGGCGCGCTGGGCGGCGCCCGCCGCCGAGTGGGTGTGGTACACCGCGCGCAACAGCCGTGGGACATCGGCCTCGATTTCGGCTTCAGCGACGCCAGGTGTCTGGAAATAGAGGATGTAGCTGAAGCGCTCACCGGCGAACTGCTTGAGCGCGCGCGTCGGCTGCTGATCGGTGCGCGGCACGTATGGGATGCTGAGCACGGCCACGGCGCGAAAGCGATCGGGACGCAGGAGCGCCGCATTCCAGGTAGCCACCGCGCCCCAATCGTGACCTACCAGCACGCAGCTCTTCTCACCCAGCGCGTCGACGAGTCCGACCAGGTCGCCGACGATGTGAAGCTGCGTGTAGGCATCGCTTGGGTCGGGTCGCGCGCTCCCGTCGTAGCCGCGCAGGTCGGGTGCGACGGCGCGATAGCCGGCCGCTGCGAGCGCCTGCATCTGGTGCCGCCAGGAGTGCGCGGTTTCCGGGAAGCCATGGCAGAGCAGGACCAGCGGGCCGTCACCTTGAATGGCGACCCGCAGCCGGATGCCATTCGTCTCGATGCTCTGATGCGTGAACGCGTCCATGCGGTGCTCCAATGGCCCGGCGAACGGTAGCTGCCAACCTGCCAGACCGGAAGCAGTAAGACCGTATGTCCGTGGCGTCCGTCGTCCGGTGTCCTCCCAGAGTCGCCTGCGGTTGATCAGTGCCACCGACGTGGCGCACGCCTCAGCGGGTAGGCGTGAAGACGATCGGGATGACAACCTGACGGGCACCCGGACGCAATGGTGCTACAGCGAGAAGCCGCCATCGACCATCAGGGTCTGGCCGGTGATGAAGGCGGCGCGGTCGGAGACGAGGAACGCGACGGCCTCGGCAATGTCCTGCGCCGTGCCAATGCGGCGCAGCGGCAGGCTGGCAGTAGCCTGCGCCATGAAGCGCTCATCGAAATCGCCTGAAGCGCGCAGCTGGTGATACATGCCGTCTGAAAGCAGGCCGACACCGACGCAGTTGGCGCGCACGCCGTGCCGTCCCTCCTCGATGGCGATGTTGCGGACCACGGACTCGATCGCGGCCTTCGGCGCTGCCGACAGCACGTCGCGCGGCAGTGCCCGGCGCATGGCCGGCGTCGTCGCCGCCACGATCGCACCACGCGCCTCGCGCAGCGCCGGCAGCGCCGCGTGCATCAGGTTGTAGCAGCCGAACACGTCGGTCCCCAAGGTCTGGCGGAACAGGTCGGGATCCAGGCGGCTGACATGGCGCATGTCGATATAGGGGCCCGCGGCGTAGACGACAGTGTGCACGCCACCGAACGCGACTGCCGCCTCGGCGACGACCTGCTGCACCGCCTTCGCATCGGCGAGGTCGAGCTGCGCGACGCTGGCGCGCCGGCCGACGGCTTCCACCGACCGCTGCACGTTCTGCGCCTTGTCCCGGTTGCGGTGATAGGTCAGCACGATGTCGGCACCGGCTTCGGCCAGCCGCCGGCACACCGCGGCGCCGATGCCGCCCGATCCGCCGGCGACAATGGCCACGCCGCATGCGGGGCGTTCGCCAGGTTCTGTCATGTCGGAATCCTTTGGTCTTGATGGTGGCTCTGACGCCGCCCCGCGAGAGCGGGGAGAGGGAATTGCGATGACATTCAACCCGCGCCGACGCGCTCGCGGCGCACCTTGATGCCGTGGGCCTCTCGATCGAACGTGTCGGCCGTTATGCCTTCGCCCTTCAGGATGTGCTTCTGGACCTTGGCGGTGGGTGTGCGCGGCAAGGCGTCGACGATCCGGATGTAGCGCGGGATCATGAAATGCGCCGTGCGCTCGCGCAGGAAGTCGATCACCGCCACGGGATCAATCACATGGCCCGCGACCGGCGCCACGACGGCCAGGATCTCGTCCTCGCTCATCTCGCTGGGCACGGCCACGGCGGCCGCCTCGCGGATCGCCGGATGGGCGCACAGCTCGGCCTCGACCTCGACCGACGAGATGTTCTCGCCGCGGCGGCGGATCGTGTCCTTCATCCGGTCGACAAAGAAATAGTTGCCTCCGGCGTCGACGCGAAACGCATCGCCGGTGTGGAACCAGCCGTTGCGCCAGGCCTGCGCGGTGGCTTCCGGGTTCTTGTAGTAGCCGTGGTTCATGGCCCACGGCAGGTCGGTGCGCAGCACCATCTCGCCCACCTCCCCCACCGGCACCTCGCAATCGTGCGTGTCGACCAACCGGATCTGCACGCCCGGCCGCGCCCGGCCACAGGTGCCGTGCTGGGTCGGATTGCGCGCCGAAATGCAGGGTGTCGAGATCTCCGTCATGTTGAAGACGGTATAGACCTCGACGCCGAAGCGCGCCGCGAAGGCCGGCACGTCGCCGCTCAGCGGGATCATCACGACGATGCGCAGCCCATGGTCGCGATCGGCCGGCGACGGCAGCCGCTTCATCAGGAACGGCGCCATCACCCCCATCAGCCCGACCGCGGTCGTGCCCGTCGCCTTGACGATCGGCAGGAAGCGATCGGTGTCGAAGGCCTCGACCACGGCGATCGAGGCGCCACGCAGCAGCATGGCGTAGGTGCACGACGTGCCGCCGATATGGAACAGCGGCAGGTTGATCATGAAGCGGTCGTCGTCGCGCAGCCAGGCCCAGCTCGACGGCCCGCACAGCGAATAGAGATGCATGTAGGACGACAGCACCGCCTTGGACGGACCGGTGGTGCCGGACGTGAAGATGATGCTCTGGGTATCCCACGGCTCGATCGGCCGCTCCAGCGGCGCCACGTCGTGCCCGCCCTCCTCCAGCACCGACGCCGGCACCACCGCCAGCCCGCCAACGGCGGTGGCGGCACCGCCGACAACGACGGCAGTCCGCAGTTGCGCGGGCGCGATCCCGTCAAGGCGCGACGCGAGATCGGCATGCAGCACGATCAGCTTCGCGTCGGACAGGGCGATGGCGTGCTCCAGCAGCCTGCCCTTATAGGCCAGGTTGACCGGCACGTAGACGGCGCCGATGTAGTTCAGGGCGAACCACGCTACCAGCGCGTCGATGTCGTTGGGCAGCCAGCAGAGTACATGCTCGCCCTGCCGCACGCCCAGGCGCTGGAAGCCGGCGGCGGCGCGGCGCACGGCGTCATGCAGGGCGCCGTAGGTGTAGCGCCGCCCGTCGGCGAAAACCGCGAAGGTGCGGGCCGGGTCGCGTGCGGCATGGCGCTCCAGGACATAGCGCAGCACGCACGCCTCGCGCGGCGGCAGTTGGTGGGCGGTTGGCGCGGTGACGCCGTCGGCGGTGGTCATGGGCGGGATCCCTTGGATTTTCTTGTCGTCCTGAGCGCGGCGAAGACCTTGCGGTGGATCGTGCAGCGAACGGTACCGCTGGTGACGGCTGGGACCGCGCCGCTCCAGCG
>DATEIF010000848.1:0-15317 GCA_035279205.1 Vineibacter sp. | reverse complement strand
ATCCGGCGCCTCTGTTCGTGTCACGAGCGGGCCGGAGGCCCGCGCTCCCCTTACGTCGAGAGCTGATCGCGGATCGGCAGCTGGCGGATGCGCTTGCCGGTGGCGGCGAAGATCGCATTGCACAGCGCCGGTGCGAACGGCGGCACGCCCGGCTCACCGACGCCGCCCGGCGGCACGGCGATGTTGGCCGGCACGATGTGCACGCGCGTCTCGCGCGGCGCCTCGTTGATGCGCGCCACTTCGAACGTGTCGAAGTTGTTCTGCACGACGCGCCCATCCTTGAACGTGATCTCGCTCTTGAGCGCGAGACTCATGCCCATGACGCAGGCGCCTTCGAGCTGCGCCCGCACCCGCTCCGGGTTGACGAAGAAGCCGCAGTCGATGGCGATGTCGACGCGCGGTACCGTCAGGTTGCCCTTCTCGTCGACCGCCGCTTCGACCACCGCCGCGACGTAGCTCACGAAGCTGCGGTGCACGGCGATGCCCAGGCCATGCCGCGCCGGCAGCTTGCGGCCCCACTCGCCCTTCTCCGCCACCAGCTCGACCACGCGCCGCAGGCGGGCGGTGTCGATCGGATAGAGGTTAGGGTCCTCGCCGTAGTTCCAGCCGACACCGGCCTTGGCCTGATCGACCATGCGGGCCGGGCCGATCAGCTCCAGCAGGTAGTCCTTCGGATCCTTGCCGGCAGCATGGGCCATTTCCGCCGCGAACGACTGTACGGCGAACGCGTGCGGGATGTTGGACACGGAGCGGAACCAGCCGATGCGCGTGTGCGCCTCGGCATCGCCGTTCTCGACCCGGATGTTGGGGATCGCGAACGGCATGTCGACGGCGCCCATGCTCAGCTCGAAGGGCGCTTCGTTCTTCACGTTGGGCGCGAAGATCGAGGCGATGCTGGGTGCGACGGTGCGGTGCTTCCACGCCACGGGCTTGCCGGCGGCGTCGAGTCCGGCCTCGATCCGTTCGACCGAGACCGTGTGGTAGTAGCCATGGTGCAGGTCGTCGGTGCGCGTCCACACCACCTTGACCGGTGCGCCGCCGATCTCGCGCGACAGCAGCGCCGCCTCGACCGCGAAGTCGGGCTTGGACTTGCGCCCGAAGCCGCCGCCCAGCAACGTGACATTGACCGTCACGTTGTCCGCCGACAGACCCAGCCGCTTGGCGACGGTGTCACGCGTACCCTGCGGGCTCTGCACGCAGGCCCAGATCTCGCACTTGCCGTCCTGGATGCGCGCGGTCGCCGCCGGCGGCTCCATGGTGGCATGCGCGAAGTGCGGCAGGTAGTACTCGGCCTCGACCTTCTTGGCCGCCTTGGCGAGCGCGCCGTTGGCATCGCCTTCGTTGCGCACGACCTTGCCGTCCTTGCGCGCCGAGGCCTCTAGCTTGCCGCGATAGTCCTTGGACTCGTAGACCTTGTTGGGCCCGTCGTCCCAGACGATCTTGAGCGCCTCGCGGCCCTTCATGGCGGCGTAGGTGTTGCGCGCGATCACGGCCACGCCGCCTAGCGGCTGGAACGTCGACGGCGGCGGCGTGCCTTCGATCTGCACGATCTTCTCGACGCCCGGCACCTTCATGGCCTCGGCCGAGTCGACCGACACGACCTTGCCGCCGTAGACCGGCGGACGGGCGATGACGGCGAACTTCATGCCGGGCAGGACGGTGTCCTGGCCGTACTTGGCGCGACCGGTCGTCATGTCGACCAGGTCGATGATCGGCGTATCCTTGCCGATGTAGCGGAAGGCCGCCGGATCCTTGAGCTTGAGCTCCTTCGGTACCGGCAGGGCCGCGGCGTCGGCGGCCAGGTCGCCGTAGCCCAGCTTGCGGCCCGACGCCTTGTGCACGACCTCGTGGTTGCGCGCCTCGACCTCGCCCACCGGCACGTTCAGCTTCTTCGCCGCGGCGGCTTCGAGCATCATGCGCATGGCGGCGCCGCATTCACGCATCGGCTTCAAATAGTGCCGCGTGCTGCGCGAGCCGTCGGTATCCTGGTTGCCGTACTTCACCTCGTCGCCCTGCGCCTGCACGATGCGCACGCGCGACCAGTCGGCCTCCATCTCGTCGGCCAGGATCAGCGGCACCCCGGTGCGCACGCCCTGCCCCATCTCCGAGCGATGGCAGACGATGCTGACGGTGCCGTCCTTGTCGATCGACACGAAGACCTTCGGGTCGTTCACGGTGCCGTGCGGCATGCCGTCGGCGCCGTATTTCGGCGCCTGGGCGAAGACGTGCTTCACCGGCAGCAGCCGGACCGCGACGACCAGTCCACCCAGCGCCACCGCGCCCTGGAGCAGCTTGCGGCGGCTGACATTCTCGAGGATTGCGGTCATGTCACGCTCCCTTGGCTGCCGCCTTGATGGCGGTGCGGATGCGCTGATATGTGCCGCAACGACAGATGTTGCCTGCCATCGCGGAATCGATGTCTTCATCCGACGGGTTGGATTTTTCCGCCAGCAGGGCGGCGGCCTGCATGATCTGCCCGCTCTGGCAGTAGCCGCATTGCGGCACCCCGGCGTTGCGCCATGCTTTCTGCATCGGATGATTGCCGTTGGGATCGAGGCCCTCGATCGTGGTCACGGCGCGGCCCTCGGTGTCGGCCATGGCGGTGATGCATGAGCGCACCGCAGCGCCATCGATGTGAACCGTGCAGGCGCCGCACAGCGCCTCGCCGCAACCGAACTTGGTGCCGGTCAGGGCCAGTTCGTCGCGCAGGTACCACAGCAGCGGCATCGATGGATCGCCATCGAAGGTCCGCTCCTGTCCATTAACGCGCAGCTTGACCATGGCGCTTCCTCCCTCTGGTTTCAGTGAGCCGAGCCTCCGCCGCCCGGTCCGTAAACGCAAGCGCAAGCCGGCGACACCGGCTTGCCGATCATCGTCGCGGGCCAGCCCTCAGGCTAGCCCGCCCGTTGGCCGATCCGTCTTCACTTCACCGCGAACACCCAGACCACGCCGCCCTGCGGCACGTCGGGATTGACGCCCGGAATCCCCAGCTTGGTCAAGGAGTCCTGGATGCGCTGGGCATCGACGCCCCAGCCGGACTGGACCGCGATGTACTGCACGCCGTCGACCTCGAACGCCGTCGGGCCGCCGCTGATGCCGGAATTGGTGCGGTGCTGCCACAGCAACTCGCCGGTCTGGGCGCTGAAGGCCCGGAAGTAGCGGTCGCTGGTGCCGCCGACGAACACCAGGTCACCGGCCGTGGCCATCGCCGAGGCGAACAGCTGGGTCGGGAATTTGTACGACCACACTTTCTTGTGGGCGTTCATGTCCCAGGCCTGCAGTTCGCCCATGTATTCCGGCACCTTCTTGTCGCGCATGCTGAGGTCGAGCTTCTCGAGCTCGGCGCCCAGCCAGAGCTGGCCCTCGACATGCGGCTTCTTTTCGCCGACCAGCCGGCCGCAGATGTTGTCGTTGGCCGGGATGTACAGCATCTTGGTCTTCGGGCTGTAGCTGGCCGACAGCCAGTCCTTGCCGCCCCACAGCGACGGACAGAACGTGACGTCCTTGCCGACCTTCGGCACGGTCTTGTCGTTGTATGTCGGCCGCCCGGTCTTCGCATCGACGCTTGTGAACACGTCCTGGTGGACGTAGGGAATGCCGGACACGAAGCCGATGCCTTCCGGCGTCCGCTCGAGCGTCCACAGGTAGCCGTTGCGGCCCGGGTGGACCAGCGCCTTGATGGTGCGCCCGCCGCGCTGGACGTCCATCAGGATCGGCGGATCGACCTCATCCCAGTCCCACGAGTCGTTGTGATGGTACTGGTGATGATGCTTGATCTTGCCGGAGTCGGGATCGATGGCGACCACCGACGTCGTGTAGAGATTGTCACCGGGATGCGCGTCACCCGGCCACGGCGCGGCGTTGCCGATACCCCAGTAGGCGGTGTTGGTCGCGGGGTCGTAGTTGCCCGTCATCCATGCCGAGCCGCCACCGGTCTTCCAGTCATCGCCCTTCCAGGTCTCGCTGCCCGGCTCGCCGGGCGCCGGGATGGTGTAGGTGCGCCACAGCTGGTTGCCGGTCTTGGCGTCGTAGGCTGCGATGTAGCCGCGCACGCCCAGCTCGCCGCCGGAGGTACCGATGATGATCTTGCCGTTGATGACTTGCGGCGCCAGGGTCAGGTAGTGGCCCTTCTTGTAGTCGCCGACCGGCTTGGCCCAGAGCTCCTTGCCGGTCTTGGCGTCGAGCGCCACCAGGAAATCGTCCACCGTCGCCAAGAAGAGCATGTCCTGCCACATGCCGACGCCGCGGTTGGTCGGGTGCAGCTGGAACAGATCCTCCGGCAGCTGGCGCTTGTAGCGCCACAGCAGGTCGCCGGTCTTGGCGTCCAGCGCCAGCACCTGCGCCTGCGGCGTGGTGATGAACATCACGCCGTTGTTCACCATGGGCGGCGCCTGGTGCCCTTCATTGACGCCGGTCGAGAAGGTCCAGACCGGCACCAGGTTCTTGACGTTGGTGGTGTTGATCTTGTCGAGCGGACTGTAGTTCATGCCGTCATAGGTTCGGCGGTACTGCAGCCAGTTCCCCGGTTCCGGGTTGTTCAGCCGTTCCTGCGTCACAGGCGCGTAGCTCTTTACGCCCTGTGCCGACGCTGCCGTCGGCGCCAACAACAGGCCCGACAATGCCAGCCAAAGCCACCGGGTATGCCCTTCCTTCATGGCGTCCTCCTCCCACTGCGTTGAACTTCCGAGTTGCCGGGCCGATCTTTCCCTCCGTGAGATCAGGCCGCGCCCGCACCGACCTTTGTCGTAAAGCCCTTGGCCACCACCGGCGCACCGTCGACCGCCTTCAGAGGCAGGGCGGGCAACGGTCGCGGCGCCGGTCCGAAGACGACCTTGGCGCCATGGCTGGGATCGAACTCCGAGTTGTGGCACGGACAATGGAAGATCCGCTTGTCGGCCTTCCAGCCACTGACCGGACACAGCGCGTGCGTGCACGACGCGGAATACGCCACGAACCCGCCTTCCGTCGCCCGCTCCCGCGTCGTCTCGTCGAAGCCCGCGGTGTCCAGCCGGACCAGCAACACCTGATTGAGCCGCGAGCCATCGCGGATCGTCTTGGTCTGCGGATCCATCGGCCACGCCAGAACCGGTGGGCTGCCGACCGGCAGATCCGCATCGCCGATGACCGAGCGCGCCTTGTCGCCGGTCGCGAACACGAAGACGTCGCCTTCCTGCGGACGCGCCATCTTCGGATCGGCCGCGACGGCGGACGCTGGAAGCGCCAGAGCCACGCTGCTCGCCAACGCGCCCGCCAGTACAGTGCGACGGTCGGTCGACTGCGGTACGCCATCATCCGGTGTTGCTGAGCCACGTGCCACGCAACTGCACGCTGACATACTCCCCTTGCCGCCATCGACGGCCTTGGGTCCGTTCTCTCCCATACGCGCCCTCTATTGTCCGGCTTCGATCCGCGGCAGCACCCGCAAACCGAAGGTCATTCGTTCGTGTTCTCAGAGACCATCAAGTTGAAAGCGCTTTCGGACACGTAATCATCCAGTGCATTACGCCGTCAACAAGAACAGATTGCACTCGTGGGATAATTGCGCTGCACAGTGATTAGGCAGCGATTTTACAACCGGATCGCGCTGCGCGACTGACCGCTCGCATAATTCAATCTGTGATAGTTAGAGTGCGCGCAAGGACTCCCCGAACTCATCGAGGATCTGACGGCGCACGGTGTCGACGGTCGTGTCGCTGCCGCGTGCATCGCGCGGCACCGGGATCGGTATGCTGGCCGCGACGCGGGCCGGCGGCGGCGACAGCAGGATGATGCGATCGGCCAGCAGGATGGCCTCGCGCAAGTCGTGCGTCACGAACAGAACCGTCGTCGGCTGGCGCTGCCAGATCTCGATCAGCAGTTGGCGCAAACGATCGGCCGTCGGCTCATCGAGCGACACAAAAGGTTCGTCAAGCAGCAACAACTGCGGGTCGATCGCGAAGGCGCGTGCCAGGGCAACGCGGCGCCCCATGCCGACCGAAAGCCGCTCCGGATAGACGTGCGCCACGTCGCCAAGCCCGGTCGCCGCCAGCAGGTCGAGGACGCGCTGCCGGTGCCCTGCTCCCTGCGGCAGCGCCAGCTCGATGTTCTCCAGCACGGTCCGCCACGGCAACAGGCGCGCATTCTGGAAGACGTAGCCGATCGGCGGACGGCCGTCGCTCGCCGGCGGCAACGTCACCTGGCCGCTATACGCATGATCCAGGCCGGCGATGATGTTGAGCAGCGTGGTCTTGCCGCAGCCGGAGGGGCCGACGATGCAGACCAGTTCACCGCGCGCCACCTCGAAGCGCAGCGCCTGCAGGGCGAGGTTCGCGCCGGCGCGGCCGACGGCCGGATAGCGCTTCTCCCGGATATCGATCGCCAGCGCCGTCACCGCCGCCACCGATTGGCCCGGCGCTCCAGCGGCTGCAGCACGCCAAGCTCGAGAAGCTGGATCACCGCGACGAAGGCGATGGTATAGGCAAGGATGCTGGCGACATCGAAGAGCTGGAAGAACAGGTTGATCTGGAAACCGACGCCGCTGCTGCGGCCCAGCAGCTCGACCACCAGCACGATCTTCCACACGATGGCCAGGCCCGAGCGTGCCGCGGCAATGATGAACGGCCCCAGCGCCGGCAGAACCACGTGCCGCAGCGTCTTGTAGCGGCCGAACTGGAACACCTGCGCCATTTCCAGCAGATCGCGACTGAGTGCGCGTGCCCCTTCGCGCACCGTGACCACGACGTTGGGAATCTTGTTGATCGTCACCGCCAGGATCGCGGCGACTTCGGTCAGGCCGAACCAGACGTAGCACAGCACGATGGTGACCAGCGCCGGCAGATTGAGAAAGACGATCAACCAGCTGTCGCCCAGGCGATCGAGCAGGATCGACCGGCCCATCACGATGCCGATCGCGCTGCCCAGCAGCAGGGCCAGAAAGAAGCTGACGGCAACACGCGCCAGCGTGATGACGAGATGGTACGGCAATGTGCCGTCCGCGGTGTCACGCATCAGGACCAGCAGCACGGCCATCGGCGTCGGCAGCACGCGGCTGTGCACGAGGCTGGCCGCGATCTCCCACAGGACCAGCAACGCCGCGATCGAGGCGATGTACGGCCAGACGGACGAAGGCAGTCGCGGCGGGTTCATCGGACGATCGCGTACGGCGTTGCTCGACGCTCACTGTCGTCCTGAGCGCAGCGAAGGACCTGTTGTACGGTCCAACCGCACGGGCCTCTCGATGGCGCAGGTGCCCCTGTTTTCGCCGTCCGTGCGCATCGACGGCTCAACAGGTCCTTCGCTGCGCTCAGGACGACAGGCATCAGTACGTGACATCCGGCCAGAAGACGCCGGGTTGCAGCTGGGCGCTGCGGCCGACCAGGTCCTCGCCGCCGAGCTTGGCCATGATGGCGTAGGCGCGCTCGGCGTTGTCGCGCTCGGCCTGGCCCCAGCGGGTGGGCGTGCCGCGGCGGAAACCGACCTTCAGGGCAGCGAACGTCGCGTCATCCGCCGGCTTGACCAGCGGCCGTAGGCGGTCCCACTCGGCATCGGAGTCAGCCAGGATCTGCTTG
The DNA here is from genome assembly GCA_035279205.1 of Vineibacter sp. Classification (GTDB taxonomy): domain Bacteria; phylum Pseudomonadota; class Alphaproteobacteria; order Reyranellales; family Reyranellaceae; genus Vineibacter. The sequence continues at coordinate 7,770 of DATEIF010000848.1, read as the reverse complement.
GCGCGGCGGCTCGCCCGCACCAGGCCGGCGACGGCATCGCGATGGCCCCGGCCCCAGCCCTCGTCGAAGACATAGCCCAGCAGCGGCAGCGTGCCGGAAATGCCGATCGCCTGCACTGCGTCCTCGACGGTGACCAGCGTGCGGAACCGCCTGGCCTCGAGCTCGGCCAGGAAGTTCCACGATGTGATGACGCCGTCGAGCCGGCCAGCCAACGCCTGGGCGTTGAGCAGCGGCGGCGCGCCGAACGCCTTGTCGACAATGTCGTCGAGGTCGACGCCGGCCTGCGCCAGGCCCATGGCGCGGATCAGCAGCCAGCTCTTGTCGATCGGGCCGCCGGCAATGCCCAGCCGCTTGCCCTTGAGATCGGCCAGCGTGCGGGCGGGCGAATCGGCCGGCACCATCAGCGCGCCGACGGCGCTGGAGAACGGCACGAACGTGAGCCTGCTGCCCTCGGCGCGCTGGCGCGACACCCAGATCCAGTCGATGACGATCACGTCGACCTTGCCGGCCAGCAGCGCGACCGAGGTCGCATCGCGGCCGGCGAACTCGATGATCTGCACATCGACGCCCTCCTGCCGGTCCAGGCCATGCGTCTTGATGACGTCAAGCTCCCAGTTCACCGTGCCGAACTTCAGCACGCCGATGCGAACGGGCGCCTGCGCCGACACGGGTGGCGGCGGCGCCGCGATGCTGAGCAGCACGGCGGCCAGCAGGATCGCAGCCTGGCGCCACAACGACATCTTCGTCTCCCCAACCGATCTAGCCGGCGAAGCGCTGAGCGTCGCGACCGGCGAGCGCACAGCCTAGAGTGCGTTTGGCTGCAAGGCGAATCGCTACTTCTCGGCGAGGTCCGACATCGCGATATTGTCAGCGATCCGGGGCTCGCGCGGCGGCACGTAGGTGAGACCGGCCGCGGCCGCCAGCTTGGGCAGCTCGCCCTGCTGATCGAGATCGGCAATCGCCTTGTCGACCGCCTCGATCAGGGCCGCGTTGCCGGCCAGGCCGACCAAGCCCATGTTGAAGCCGATGCGATGGTAGAAGCCGGTGGCCTTCACCTTGGTCGTCGGATTCTTGGCCACGTAGGCATCGAAGCGCCGCAGGTTGACCAGCGTCGCATCGAACTCGCCGGCATCGAGCTTGTGCAGCGGGTCCTCGCGCTCGGGGATGACGTGTGCGATGCGATCGACGAAGCGTCCGTTGCCATAGGTCATCAGGATCGCGTCGGCGAGCGTGCCGCCCTCGACGCCGATGCGCAGGCCGTCCAGATCGGCCAGCGACGCGATCGGCTTGCTTACCGCGCCGCCATTGACCACGACCGCCAGGACCGAGCGGTGATATGGCCGCGTCGGCACCAGCTCGCCCAGCGTCACCCGCCGCCGCCGGTCCTCGGGCTTGCTGCCGTCGAAGCCGGGCAGCCGCGCGATCTCCACCCGGGGCTTGCCCAGCGTGCCCTTGATCAGCGGATAGCCGCCGACGAGGTCGCAGCGCTTGTCCGACAGCAGCGCGTTGGCCTGCACCGTGAGGCTGGAATCCATCTCGAGCTTGGTCTCGAACCATTGGACGACCAGCTTGCGGTCGAGCCGTTTGGCGATCGCGTCGGCCACCGCAAGGTCGAAGCCGCTCGCCTCCTTGCCGTGATTGAGGCTGTAGAGCGGGATATCCTCGTTGAGACAGACCGTGAGACTGCCTTCGGCGTGCGCCGGCAGGCAGCACACCAGAAAGGCAGCAGCAGCGCTTAGAAGCGCCATGATCGTTCGTCGTCCTGAGCGAAGCGAAGGACCTTGCGGTGGTCCGTTCCATGAAGGACGGTCATCTGCCGAAAACATCATCGCCGTTACCACCACCGCAAGGTCCTTCGCTTCGCTCAGGACGACGATAGATCACTTGCCCCGGGTCAGCACGTAGGCCCACAGATCGTCGATCTGCTCGGAACTCAGCTTGTCGCCCCACGGCGGCATGTTCTTCTTGCCCTTCGTGACCGAGGTCTCGAACCGCGGCTTGTCGTTCTCGGGAAACTGCCGCAGGTCATAGGCCACCGTACCGGGCGTCACCATGTTGCGGCCGTGACAGTGAAGGCAATTCTTGGCGTAGAGCTGCTTGCCCTTATCCGCATCCTGTGCACTGGCGCCAACGCTGGTTGCCATCAACGCTGCGAACAACACCGCAGCCGCATCGTGTCGAATCATCGCGTCCCTTTTCCTCGATACGCTCACGAAAGAGGGCGGCCCCGGTGGGGCCGCCCTTGTCGTCGTCTTTATTCGGTCTGCAGCGCGAAGACCCACAGCGATCCACCCGGCGGCACGGCAGCCAGCCGCTCGTCGCCCGAGAAGATCGAGTACACGCCGCCGATGCCGCTGGTGACGGCCACGTACTGCACGCCGTCCTGCTCCCAGGTGACCGGCTGGCCCTCGATGCCGGAGCCGGTCTTGAACTGCCAGAGCTTCTTGCCGGTATCGGCGTCGAAGGCCTCGAACTCGCCGGTCAGCTGGCCGCTGAAGACGAGGCCGCCGGCGGTCGACAGCACGCCCGAGAAGCGCGGAATGTCGCTGGGCGCTTCCCACTTCGACTTGCCGGTCATCGGATCGATGGCCTTCAGGTAGCCGCGCGGCTTGTCCTTGGGATAGGCGAAGCCCAGGGTCAGGTCGATGCCCAGGTACCACTCGCCGACCTTCCATTCCTGCGGAATGGCCTTGTAGTTGAGGCCGAAGTTCAGCGTGTTGGCATAGGCCAGGTTCTTGGCCGGGTTGTAGGACATCGGCTGCCAGTTCTTGCCGCCCAGCAGCGAGGGCTGCACCTCGACCTGCTCGCCGGCACGCGCCTTGCGCGCGATGTCGGTCTCGATCGGACGCCCCGTCTTCAGGTCGACACCGCTCGCCCAGTTCACGTTGGCGATGTACTTGTTGGCCGCCAGCGGCTTACCCGTCGTGCGGTCGATGACGTAGAAGAACCCGTTGCGGTTGGCGGTGAGGATCACCTTGGTGGGCTTGCCGCCGATGTTGATCGTGGCCAGCACCATCTCAGCGACCGAGTCGTAGTCGAACGGATCGTTGGGCGAGAACTGGTAATGCCACTTGATCTTGCCGGTCTGCGGATCAAGCGCCAGCACCGAGTTGGTGTAGAGGTTGTCGCCCTTGCGCACGGCGGCGTTGAACGGGCCCGGGTTGCCGATGCCCCAGTAGACCGTCTTGGTCTCCGGATCATACGAGCCCGTGATCCAGGTCGAGCCGCCGCCGAGCTTGGCCGTGTCGCCCGGCCAGGTGTCGCCGCCCGGCTCGCCCGGCAGCGGCACGGAGTGCGTGCGCCACAAGCGCTTGCCGCTCGCCGGATCCCAGCCGTCGATGAAGCCGCGGGTGCCGAACTCGGCGCCCGAGATGCCGGTGATCACCACGCCGTCGGCGACCAGCGGCGCCACGGTCATGGAATAGCCTTCCTTGAACTCGGCGGCCTTGGTCTTCCAGAGCTCCTTGCCGGTCTTGGCGTCGAGCGCCTGGACGTGGGCATCGAGCGTCGTGCGGAACAGCTTGCCGTCATAGATCGCCACGCCGCGATTGATGATGCCGCAGCACACGATGCGCGGCGTCTCGGGCGGATACTCGACCTTGGTCTTCCACAGCTGCTTGCCGGTCTTGGCCTCGATCGCCATCGTGGCGGCGTTGGTCGTGATGTAGATGACGCCGTTGTAGACGATGGGCTGCGATTCCTCGGCCCGGTTGTCATCGAGGCTGTAGTGCCACAGCGGCACCAGCTTCTTGACGTTGGTCTTGTTGATCTTGTTGAGCTTGCTGTAGCGCTGCAGGTCGTAGCCCATCCCGTAGTTCAGGACGTTGCGCGTGTCGTTCTGGCCCTTCGCCAGATCGGCTGCCGTTTGCGCGTATGCGCCAACGGGCAGCAACGCTGCGACCATGGCCCCAAAGAGCAGTTGCCTCATGCCCTCCTCCCTCTCATCGATTGCCACTGCGTTTGATCGCGCACTCCCGAACGCCGGCGATAGCCAGCGTCGAATCGGCGCCCTGCACTGTTGAACGTGTTCTGCTTACGGGTACTGCGCGGGACGATGGAATCGCCGACCTGTCGCGGCTATTGCCGCTGTCGGTCTCGACCGTCGCAGCCCCTGTTTGTCATGTTCTTCCTCCGCCTTGGTTAACCGCTTCACTCCCAACGTTCTTGCCATTTGACCAAATTGTGAAACCAGTTCGCGGTGAAGTCTAGTGAACGTTTATACAGCTATGTTCATCGCTGTGCTCAAACGCCCGCAGGTCATGAACACCGTAAGGCACGGATCAGGTTGCAGCGCTGGCGCAGACGACAACCGCATGTGAAAAGTCCACCAGACTCACCATGAGGAAAGATGCCATGTCCGCTGATCAGCCTGTCCGTCGCTATCCGGAGATGCAGGGAAAGATTGCGCTCGTCACCGGCGGGACGAGCGGCATCGGCCTCGCCACGGCGCAGGCCTTCGCGCGCGAGGGCGCCAGCGTGGTGCTGGCCAGCCGCGACGAGACGCGCGCGCAGGCCGCGCTGCGGACGTTTCCCGAAGGTGCCGCGGTCTCATGGATCGTGTGCGATACGGCGAGCGGCGCGTCCGTGGCGAGTCTCGTGGCGTCGATCCAGGCGCGCCACGGCCGCCTCGACTACGCCTTCAACAACGGCGGCAGCGGCGGTGGCGGCCCCATCGCCACGATGAGCGAGGACACGTGGCGGCGGGCCATCGACGGATATCTGACGTCGGTGTTTCTCTGCATGCGCCAGCAGATCCCCGTCATGCTGGCGGGCGGCGGCGGCGTCATCGTCAACAATTCGTCGGTGGATGGCCTGCGCGGCTATCCGTTCCCCGGTGGCGGCGCCTATGCCGCCGCCAAGCACGGCGTGCTGGGCCTGACCAAGAGCGCGGCACTGGAGCATGCCGCGAGCGGACTGCGCATCACGGCGATCTGTCCCGGCTGGGTTGATACGCCGCCGGTGGCGCGATGGATCAGTGATCCCAAGACGGCGGCCGAGATCGTTCGCCAGACGCCGCGCGGCCGCATCGGGACGCCCGAGGAGATCGCCAACGCCGTCCTCTGGCTGTGCTCCGACGCGGCATCGTTCATGATCGGCAGCCCGCTCGTCGTCGATGGCGGCTACATGGCGTGATGGCCACCGTCATCCAGAGCGCAGCGAGGGATCCCCCGCGCAGGCGGGGAGAAGGTGGACGCCGCGCAGCGGCGGCCGGATGAGGGGCTTTCCACGGTGCCGCGGATCAGACGGTGGTTTGCTTGCATCAATACGGTCGTCACCGAGACCGCGAAGCCCCTCATCCGCCCTTCGGGCACCTTCTCCCCGCCTTCGCGGGGAGAAGGGATGCGTCACAGCCCCAGCAGCGCCTTGGCCATGATGTTGCGCTGGACCTCCGAGGAGCCGCCGTAGATCGTGGTCTTGCGCTGGTTGACATAGCGTGGTGCTGCGTCGTCGACGTACTCGCCGCCCACCGGCACGATGTTGGAGTCGTAGTTGCGCAGCTCGGTGAAGGGCTGGGCGTAGTTGGCGACGGCCTCGACGGCGAGCTCGGTGACCTTCTGGCCGGCCTCGGTGCCGCGCATCTTCACCACGGAGGCCATGAAGCCCGGCGTCTCGCCGGTCTTCAGCGAGCTGTAGAAGCTGAGCTCGTTCATCTCCACGGCGTCGATCTCGATCTCCAGCGCCGCCATCTTTTCGCGCCAGGCCGGATCGTCCGGCAGCTTGCGGCCGTCCTTCATCTGCGTCCCGGCGAGATCCTCCAGGTGGCGGAACGCCTTGCGCAGGCGCGGCCCGTAGGCCTGCCCGCCGCGCTCGAACTCCAGCAGGTACTTGGCGTAGGTCCAGCCCTTGTTCTCCTCGCCGACGCGGTTCTCGACCGGCACCTTGACGTCGGTGAAGAACACCTGGTTGACCTCGTGCCGGCCCGGCGCCCGCGTGCCGTCGCCCAGGTAGATCGGATCGACCTTGATGCCGGGGCTCTTCATGTCGATCAGCAGGAAGGAGATACCCTCCTGCGGCTTGCCCTCGCCCGATGTGCGCACCAGGCAGAAGATCCAGTCGGCCCAATGGGCGTTGGTGGTCCAGATCTTCTGGCCGTTGACGATGTAGTGGTCGCCCTCGCGCACGGCGCGCGTGCGCAGCGAGGCCAGGTCGGAGCCTGAGCCCGGCTCGGAGTAACCCTGGCACCACAGCTCCTCGGCGGCGGCGATCTTGGGCAGGAAGCGCTTCTTCTGCGCCTCGCTGCCGTACTTCATCAGCACCGGCGCCACCATCTTGATGCTGAACGACGACAGATAGGGCGAGTCGGCGCGCGCCATCTCCATCTCGAAGATGAACTTCTGCGTCGAGTTCCAGCCCGGCCCGCCATACTCCTTGGGCCAGTTGGGGCACAGCCAGCCGCGTGATGCGAGGATGCGCTGCCATTGCAACAGCCGCTCGCGCGAGACATGGGAGCTGCGGCTGCGGCGCGACTCCTCGGCCACTTCCTTGGGCATGTTGGCCGCGATCCACGCGCGCACCTCGCGCTGGAACGCGAGCTCCTCGGCCGAGAACCGCAGGTCCATCTGGTTACTCCGTCGCTGCTTTCATCGCCTCGTCATACGATTGTCCGACAATGGCTCAAGGGACTCAAGACGCCACCCGCGCCCTCTTTCGCGCCTCGCGCGCGGAAGCAACGTCGGCCGGCGTGTGTCCGTCCCTTGACGCATGGCGCAGTCAGCGTATGTATGCGTCGCGCTTTTGGGCGCAAAATCAAGGAGGTTCAGGAGTTAGAGATGGCCAGCATGGCGAACAAGCCCAGTGTCTTCATCGACGGCGAGGCCGGCACGACCGGGCTCGGCATCCGCGAGCGTCTGCGCGCGGTGTCGGGCATCGAGGTCAAGAGCGTCCCCGCCGAGCGACGAAAGGACCCCGAGGCGCGCCGTGCCGTGATGGCCGAGGTCGACGTCGTCGTGCTGTGCCTGCCCGACGATGCCGCCCGCGAAGCCGTGACCATCGCCGACTCCCTGGGCGAGAAGGCGCCGCGCGTGCTCGACGCCAGCACCGCCCATCGCGTCGCGCCGGGCTGGGTGTTCGGCTTCCCCGAGCTCACCCCGTCGCAGCCGGCCGCGATCCGCGCCGCGCGCAAGGTCGCCAACCCGGGTTGCTATCCGTCGGGCGGCATCGCGCTGGTGCGACCGCTGGTCGATGCCGGCATCATGCCCAAGGACTACCCGCTGGTCGTCCAGGCCGTCAGCGGCTACAGCGGCGGCGGCAAGAGCATGATCGAGGCCTTCGAGGGCGGCACGGCGCCGGCGTTCGAGATCTATGGCCTGCGCCTGGAGCACAAGCACGTGCCCGAGCTGCAGATGTACAGCGGGCTGAGCCGCCGGCCGATTTTCGTGCCGTCGGTGGGCAACTACCGCCAGGGCATGATCGTCGACGTGCCGCTGCACCTCGACACGCTGATCGGCAAGCCGACGGCGCGCGACCTCGAGGCGGTGCTGAGCGAGCATTACCGCGGCAGCTCGCGCATCAGCGTCGTGCCGGTCAATGCGGCCGACAAGGCCAGCGACCGCATGGAACCGGAGGCGCTCAACGAGACCGACCGCATGGAACTGCGCGTCCACGGCAACGAGACGTACGGCCAGGTGATCCTCTCGGCGCGCCTGGACAATCTCGGCAAGGGCGCCTCGGGCGCCGCCGTGCAGAACCTCGAGGTGATGCTCGACCTCGCGGCGTGATGTTCCCCGGGAGCGCGGGCGTCTCGCCCGCTCTTCCTGAGGCGGGCGGGAC
>DATEIF010000847.1:0-26954 GCA_035279205.1 Vineibacter sp. | reverse complement strand
GACCTATCCGCGCACGATCAAGGACTGAGGGACACCGGACCTCGATCAGTCGTCATCCCGAGCGTAGCGAGGGATCTCCCGCGCCGGGAGACTCCATTTCCAGGAGATCCCTCGCTGCGCTCGGGATGACAGCGAGACTGCACTCAGGGCTGCGAGGGATCGAGCCATTCGGTGATGAAGACGTCGTTCTCGTGAATGTCGATCATGTCGAGAATCTCGGGACCCGGATTCCAGAACGCGTGCGCGACGCCGGCAGGCACGACGATGACCTGGCCTTGCCAGCATGTGACAGTCTGCCCATCAAGGGTGAAGACCACCGCACCCTTCCGGATGACGAAGGTCTCCGCATAAGGGTGTCGATGCAGCTTCGCGCCATCGCCGGTCTTCATGTGATTGGCGATGACGCTGATGCGCGAGCCGCTGGCACGGCCCTGCCATTCACCCGAGAGGTGCTCGGGCCCGCCGAGCCATGACTCGGGGTCGGTGATGATCGCCGGTGAGGCTGCTGACGGGCGCTGTGTCATGGCACTGGCCGCGTTGATCTGCGATCCGGCGACTGTAGGAAGATCGCCGCCGCCCGGCAATACCGCCCGCGCTCCAGGCTAGTACCGGCTATCGGTGGAAGATGAGTCGCGACTGTCATCCCGAGCGTAGCGAGGGATCTCCTGCGATCGACGCATGGTGCGCAATTCGCGGGAGATCCCTCGCTACGCTCGGGATGACAGGTGTGTCAGCGACCAGCGATTCCAGGTACTAGAGACTGTCGTCCAGCGCGCGGCCGCGGCGCCAATAGCCCATCAGATTCAGCGACCGGCGATCCATGCCACATTCCTTGACCAGGTGATGGCGGATCGCCAGCACGGACGCGGCCTCTCCGGCGATCCAGGCGTAGAAACTGGCGTCATCGGGCGCCGCCAGATCCCACAGGATCTGCGACTCGATGTCGACGTCTGGCAATGCGTTGGTTGCAGGCACCGCCTTGGCCGCCGGCAGCCGGGCACGATGGATGGCGTTCACCATCGGCGGCTTGCCGTCCGGGCTGCGGCTGCGCGGCAGCCAGGTCAGCTCCAGCTGCGGCCATATCGGCAGGTCCATGATGTCGTCGGTATCAGCGACCTCGATGAAGGCCTGCGCCGACGGCGGCGATGGTTGCATCGCCAGCGACTCCAGGATGCCGCTCACGGCCGGCAAGGCTGTCTCATCGGCGATCAGCAGGACATGCCTGGTTGCCGCTGGTGGTTTCCACTCGTAGCCACCGACATCGCCGACATGGGCTCGGTTGGGGGCAACGAACTGCACGGCATCACCCGGCCGCGCGTGACTTGCCCAGCGCGACGCCGGTCCCCCATCACCGTGCAGCACGAAGTCGATGTCGACTTCCCCCAGCCGCGGTCGCAAATGACGAATGGTGTAGGTGCGCATCGGCGGACGCGCCCGCGGCGGCAGCGCGCGATAAACGGCCAACCAGTCCGCCCGATGCGGCAAGGCCGCCGGCTGTCCCGTAGCGTCGGGAAAGAAGATCTTGATCCGCTGGTCCGGCGCGTGCGTCGCCATCTGCTCGACATCCGCCCCGTGAAACGTCAGCCGGCTCAGGCTGTGCGTGAGAGGCCGCCGCCGCGTCAGAACCAGATCGAACAGCCGGTAGGGACTTGCGTGTGTCATACCGGGCAACATAGTCAATTGCGAATGATTCGCAAGTGCATCATACTCCTCTGCTCGATGCGCATGCATTGTCGTGGCGGGTCAGGCAATCTCAGCGATCAATGAACCACAGGCCGACAATCATGCTCACGCGCCGGAACGTTGCGACGATGATGGTCGCGAGCACCGCCGGTTTATGGCTGCACTCTGCGCGCGACGCCGACGCGCAAGAGGCACCATCGCGTTTCCAGCTCCCCGGCCCCCGCGGCCGTGCTGACCAGGCCATGGATGTGCTCTATCATCGCCCGGCCGGGGCATCCGCCAATGCACCCGTTCTCTTCGTCCTGCACGGCAACGGACGCAACGCGCAGAGCTATCTCAGCGCCTTCACCAGGCAGGCCGATCGCGCCGGTGTCGTGCTGCTGGCACCGCACTTCAGCCACGCGCTGTTTCCCAGTTCGCGCGACTACAATCAGGGCGACATGTTCAACGCCGCGGGCCGTCCGCAACCGCGCGAGAGCTGGTCGTTTACCATCATCGAGCAGGCCTTCGATGCCTACAGGGCCCGGTTCGGGTCGAACCGGTCGCGCTACATGATCTACGGCCACTCGGCCGGCGCCCAGTTCGTGCACCGCTTCCTGCTCTTCATGCCCGACGCACGGGTCGACCGCGCGGTCGCGGCGAACGCGGGCTACTACATGATGCCCGATCGATCGCAGGCCTACCCGTACGGACCCAGGGGCACGCTGGCGACCGATGCCGACTACAAGGCCTGGTTCAGCCGTCCGCTCACGATCCTGCTGGGCGACAGGGACATCGATCCGCAGCATGTCGACCTCGTGCGTACGCCCGAGGCCAACCTGCAAGGCCCCTACCGGCTGGCGCGCGGTGAAAACTTCTTTGCCACGGCGCAACAGGAAGCGGCGCGCATCGCCGCCCGTTTCAACTGGACCAAGCAGATCGTCCCGGGCGTCGCCCACGAGAACAGCCGCATGGCCCAGGCGGCAGCGCCCCTGTTGTTCGGGTGAGGGGCGACCCTCAGCTTCCTTTGCCGCGCGGGAAGGAAAGGTCGGTGGAGATCGACAGCAGGAAGGTGCGCGGGGCACCCTGCATCAGGCCGCTGAAGCTGCTGGCGACGCCGGACCAGTATCCCTTGTCGAAGACGTTCTTGACCGTGGCGCGCAGCGTTACCGGCGTGCCGGCGATCGTCGTGCCGTAGCGGGCGCCGAGATCGACGGTCGCCCAGGCCGGAATCCGCTGGGTGTTGGCGACATTGACATACTCGCTGCCGGTATAGATGAGACTGCCGCCCAGCGTCAGTCCGGGCACGAAGGGAACGTCCCACTCGGCTGAAAGGTTGGCCTGCACCTTGGGCACGCCGACCGGCCGGTTGCCCTTGGTCGCGCTGCTGTTGGTCTTGGTCAGCGCCGCATCGAAGAGCGTCATGCCGCCGAACAGGCGAACGCCGTCGACCACTTCGCCGAACAGGCTGAACTCGAGCCCACGGTTTCGCTGACGGCCGCCGGCGCTGAAGACGTTGTTGACGAGTTGTCCGAACGGCTTCTCGATCTGGAAGGCGCTGACCGCGGCAACCAGCCGGCCGAAGTCGGCCTTGACGCCGACCTCGTATTGCTCCGACACGAAGGGATCGAGAGCCTGGCCGGCATTGGCAGCGGTGGCCGGCGCGATGTCGCCCCGGCTCAGTCCCTGGATATAGTTGGCATAGACGGAGACGTTCTTCCACGGCTTGACGACGAGCCCGACCATCGGCGTCAGCGCGCTCTTCTCGGTCGACGTCGTGACGCGGCCAGTGTTGGTATCGAAATTGTCCGACGAGATCAGCTGGTAGCGTGCGCCCAGGGTCAGCTGGACGCGGTTGTCGAGGAACGACACCGTATCGGCGACGGCAAATCCCGCGAGATCGCTTTGCGAGACCTTGGGCACGCGGGTGGGTTGCGATAAATTCACGCGCGCGATATCCGCCGGCCGGTAGATGTTCGACAGCACCGGCTGGGATGCCGCCGTGGAGCCGCGGAATAGCAGTTCGTGATAGAAGCCGAACTGCGCCGTGGCGGTATGATGCAGGCCACCGGTATCGAACGAGGCGCGGGCGCCGGTTTCGGCCGTCAACCGCTTGACCTCGAACTTGAAGTACATGGGGATGGCGCTGGTGTCCCCTGCCGTATTGAGGATCGTGGGCAGCTGTTGCGATAGGCGATCGACGGTCGTGTTGGCCCAGCCGCCGCTGGCGAACACCGTCACGCTGTCGCTGAGGTCGTATTCGAGCCGCAGCAGCGCCGATTGCTCGACGTTCTTGGACCGCTCCCACGAGTCGGTGATGTTGCGCCGACCGCTGGGCGCCTGCGGCACCGACACACCGGGCGCCACCACGAACGGCCGCGCTGGTGCATCGAATTTCTCGACTTGGTTGATGAAATCCAGCGATGCCCTGAACCGTTCGCCGCGATAGTCGAGCGCCAGGGCACCGACGAACGCTTTACGCGACTGTTTGTCCATCGGCGTGGCGCCATCGTGATAGCCGAGATTGAGGCGAACGCCGAATTCCTTGTTGTCGCCGAAACGCCGACTGAAATCGACGTTGCCGCCGAACTGCGCGTCCGAGCTATAGCCCATGGTCAGTCGCGTCAGGTCCTCGTCGGCGGCGCGCTTGGGCACGATGTTGATCACTCCCCCGACGCTGCTGTTGGGCGACATGCCGTACAGCAACGCGGTCGGCCCTTTGACCACCTCGATCCGCTCGGCATAGTCGGTGAGCACCCGGTAGTTGGGCGCCACGCCGAACACGCCGTTCAAGGCGATTTCGCCGGCGTTGCCTTCGCCGATCGCAAACCCGCGGATGAAGAAGGCATCGAGAATCCCGCCGCTGGAATGGGCCGACCGGATCGACGGGTCCCTCTGCACCACGTCGGCCGTCGTGACCGCCTGCTGGTCCTGCATCGCCTTGGCCGTGAAGCTTGTCGTGCTGAACGGCGTATCCATGATGTCGCGGTTACCCAGCAGGCCGACGCGACCGCCGCGCGCCACCTGCCCGCCGGCATAGGCGGGCGGCAGGTTGCCGATCTGCCCTGTCTGCGGCGCGGCCCCCTGCTCCGATACCACGACCGGCTCCAGCCGCTGCACATCGCCCGCGCCGGCCGCCGCCCGCTGCAGCGTCACGGTGCCGGCATTGCTGAACTGAAACGTCACGCCGGTGCCGGCGAGCAGCCGTTGCAAGGCGGATGCCGGCGTCCACGCACCCGCGACACCGGGTGATTGAAGGCCGGAGACATCCGCCGTCCGGGTGACGGCAACGCCGGCTTGCTCGGCAAAGCGGTCGAGCGCCGAGGACAGAGGCTGCGGCGGAATCGAAAAGCGCCGCGTTTCGCTTCGCTCGGTACCCGGGCTTGGCTGTGCCGACGCTGGGTCGGGATGGACCGCCGCCACCATTGAGCACGTGGCGATGAACGCCATCAGCAACGCACGGGTCAAAGACGGCAGACACCGACGCCACGACAGCGATCGACAAAGGCTGTGTTCAACGCGTGTGCCTGCATAGAGATCGCGGTCGCATCCCCTCATTCCGACAGCCCCAGCCATTTGGTTTGATCAAGAATGCAAATGATTTGCAGTCGCATTCCTGTTAGAGGAGAATTAGCCAGGCTGCAAGGCCACGACGCGCGTCCATGTGGGCATCCTTCCGCCTGCGGACGGCGCCCTCAAATGCCGCCGCGGCGCAGCGGGTTGGCGAGCGTGTGCTGCACCCGGTAATCGCTGTACTGCATCAGGTGCATTCGAAGCAGCGAGCGGGTTGGCCATGGCTCTTCAAGAAAGGCGTGCCGTTCGGTGCGCCACGGCGCGCTCTCGGTCCGCGTCGACACGGCCGCGAAAGCAGCCTCGGTTTCCTCCCGCAGGATCTCCCACAGCCGCGGCGTCTGAAAGCCGTACTCGTTGGAGAGCGCGAGCGCGACCTCGTGGAGATGGCTGACGAAGGCAGCGTCGATCACGAACATGCGGACCGGCTCGATGTCGTCGGTGAAGACCGTGGGCAGGATGCCGGGATGCACATAAGGCCGCAGCGTGTAGCCGCGCGCGGCCAGCAGCGGCGCGTACGTGCGGCCATCGCCGAAATCGCGCACCAGCAGGCTGCGGGCCTGGTTGTCCGGCCCGAACACGATGGTCGAATTCTGCTGATGTGCTTCAAGCGCAATGCCGTAGAGCAGATAGATCGCCACCACCGGACGCGTCACGGCACGGGCATAGGCGCGAAAGAACGCCTCGACCGCCTCGGGCGTGGCCAGCGCACTGTCCGCCTCGATCAGCGCTGTGAAAAAGGGCCTGCCGTTGCCTGGCAGCTTCGTGAAGAGCGTGGCGACCGTCACGAGAAGCTCGCCGGCGGGGCGGTCGAACGCCGCCTGGGTACCGCGGAACGCCGCCGACAGATGACGGCCGGGCGCATCCTCCTGGCGAATCGCGTGCTTGTAGTGAAGGGCCACCTCCTCCGGGAAGATGTCGAGCGTGCCGTCGAAGCCATCCTCGGCCGCCAGGATGCGCTTGATCACGGCGCTGATGCGCGGCCCCATGTGGATCGACTTGGCCTGCAGGCTGCGCTGCTCGCTGGTCATCCAGATGGCCACCGGCAGCTTGATGAACGGCGCTGGCGGGGTCGGCATCATGGTTCTGAACGACATGCTGGGCCGGGTCAGCACATCCGGACCGTCGAGGATCAGCGCGCCCTCCTCCTGCTCGGCGGCATAGGCCCGGCGCACATACGCCTCGAGGTGCCAGCCGTGGATGGGCAGCGGCAGCCAGTCCTTATCGTCGAGGCCGCGCGCGTTGAGGCCTGCCTTCCATTGCCGCCACGGCTCGGGAAACTGCTCGGCAAACCATGCCGGCAGGTTATCGACGTGCGGCATGCGCTCGACATAGGCCATGTCGGCGCGCAGCGCGGCGATGCGCACCGCAACCTCGGCATTGAACTCCGGCGACAACGCCGCGACCTCGGCGTCGCTGAGACCTGGCCGGGACTTCCAGGTCGGATAATAGGGATGGCCTTCCAGGGCACCCCATTGATCGAGAAACATGGCTGCCTGCCGCACATCCAGATCGCGGCGCAGATAGTCGGGCAGGCCCGCAGCACCGGCAGCGCGGATCTGGTCCTCCAGCTCCCTGTTCCAGGCGGCACGAAAGCGCCTCGCCTGCACATCGTTGGCGATGCTGTTGGCCATGTCGGACTTCAGGCCGGCAACGCCGGCATCGCTGGGTGAGAAATCGAATTGATCGCGCAGCAGGTCGATCAATTCCTCGTGGGTTTCGATCGGCCGCCGGCTGCCATCGGCCGCCACCAGCGTAATGCTGCCGTGATTGATGATGGTGTCGGCAGGTGCGAACTGCACGTCGGCCAGAAACAGGATGGCGTTGCGCTGCCACAGAGGAAACCAGGCGTGGCGTTCGTCCGGTGTGGCGATCAGCTGCCGCCTGTCGAGAATGCGGTCGGTGAACAGGCAGCGGATCAACCGCTGCAGGGCATTGCGCCGGGAATACGCCAGGTCAGCGGCTGCGTCGTCAGCTGCGTCCGGCAGCGTTCGCTTGGCAGAGGGTGCAACATTCATCGGGTATCACCGGGCCATGCTTGCGGGAAATAGTCCAACGACGAGCCTCCGAGCCCGCCCATGTAGGAAACTGTCCAATCGAAGATCTCGCTCAGATGCGGCGCCTTCACTGCCAGACGCCGCGTCATCTCGACCAGCAGGGCAAGCCCATAGGCCACGTCCTCGTGGAAGGCGCGGCTTGTCCTGTCGATGACGTAGCCACCGCCGTCCTCACATGGAATGAGCGGCGCCCGGATCGCGTCGTAGGCCTGATTGGTGCGCAGGACCGACAGCATGGTGCGCGGATCGCGGATCTGCGCGCCGTAAGCCTCGATGATCTCCTGCCGCAGCGGCTTGACCGACGACAGGCTAACGCCGAGCTTTCGCTGGACTGCGGCGCACAGCGCCTGGTTCTCTTCGTCGCAGCGCTCCAGGAAATACGCACCAAGCTCGGGACAATCCGTCCACCAGCACAGCGGCGCCGCGAACGGCCGATCATGCCATTGGCCATACGGGCCGATCAGGCCATAGACCACGGAACTGTGCATGATCGGATTGCCCGGCGTCAGCGTGATTTCCAGATAATCGTCGAGCAGTGCGACGGGCGCGTCGTAGAGCATCGCAAGCTCTGCCCGCACGCGCTGGCGCGCCGGCGCCGGGGTGCGGGCGTGCACGCCGACATGCAGTTGCTGCTTGGCGCCGCCGACCCGGACCGACACGCCGGGCTGCAGATCGAACGCCGTGTGCGGCACGTCCTTCATTCCCCAGATAACGGCGTTGGGCCGTGCCGACAGCATCGTCGCCGCCAGCCAGTCGAATCCACAAAACCCGGGGATGGCGCCCACCGATACCGGCTTGTCGTCGGGCAGGTGCGGCGCGATGGCGCGCAGCACCTGCGGCCTGATATGCGCCGGAACGGTGAGGATGATGATATCCGCATCGGCCACCGCGCGCGCCGGATCCGTCGTTACCTGATCCGGGTGCGCCGTCAGCGTCGATCCGTCGGGCAGATGCGCCATCAGCACGCCCGCGTCGCAACGCGCGGCGACATCCGGATTGCCGGTCAGCAGCGATACCCGCACATCCGGCCGCTGGCCGAAGAGAACGGCACTGAGGTGCCCCGTCCTGCCGGCGCCGCAAACAGTCACACGCAGGGGGCTCATGCGAATGCCACCCGAGTGCCTTTTCTAATTTCACATATAAAATTCATGCGATTATTCAGAGCATTTAACATTACTTTTTCTCGTACTAGAACAGCATCACTGAAATATCCTTTGCGTCCATGGCCAGCGGCTCGATGGCCACGGCTAGCTGGCTTCACTCGGAACAACGACAAGAGTTCCATGGACAAATCCCTCGATGGCATTGGTCTGCTGGAAGCCAGTTTTTATGAGGTTTCTCGGATCTACATACGATCACGCAGTAACAATAGGAGAGTGATATCCGCGCTTACGATGCTTGATTGACCGTCGCAAAGTAGTGCAACTAAGAATCGTTTGCAAACCAATCTTGCCTGGCGTATGGACGATCCCGCTCGCGTCACCACGCGGAGTATGTCATGCAACTTCCAGTTACTTATCTTTTTGCACCCGGCAATCGCCCGGAGCGCTTCGACAAGGCCGTTGCCGCGCAACCGGACGCGATCATCCTTGATCTTGAAGACTCCGTTCATCCTGCCAGCAAGAGCATGGCCCGCGCCGCCGTCGCTGCCTGGCACGAAGCGAACGCCGGCAGCGATTGCCGGCGTTACATCCGCCTCAACGGCAATACGCCCGCCTCTCTCGCTGAGGATCTCGAGTGGCTGACCGGCCTTCGGCATCCGGAACGTTGCAGCGGGATCTTTCTGCCCAAGGCCGAATCGATCGACGCCATCATGGTGGCCGCGAGCCGACTAGCCGGATGGAACATCGATGCGCGCATCATCGCCATCATCGAAACGGCCAAAGGCCTGCGCGCCGTCGACCGCATCGCCTCGGTACAAGCGGTCGCGCGTCTGGCTTTCGGCTCACTCGATTTCTCCCTGGATATCGGCTGCCACCAAAGTAACGAAGCGTTCCTGATGGCGCGCAGCCGCGTGGTCATTGCCTCGCGCGCCGCCGACCTGCCGCCGCCCATCGACGGCGTCAGCCCCGCCTTGAATGACATGCGCGCCGTCGCCGACGACGTGGCCCATGCGCGAACGCTGGGGTTTGCCGCCAAGCTTTGCATTCATCCGGCTCAGGTGCCGGTCGTCCGCGATGGTTTCCGGCCGACCGACGAGCAGGTCGAATGGGCGCGACGCGTGCTCGGCGCTGTCGCCTCGGGAAGCTATGCCGCGCAGGTCGACGGCGGGATGGTCGACCTGCCGTTGATCGAACAGGCCCGCCGCATCCTGCACCAAGTGGAGCCTTGGGACGCCGATGCACGGCGACCCATGGGCGGCGTCCTATCCGTCGCCGGCTGATCGCGCTCACATGCACGTGCTTCACAGCAGCACAGGCCGTCCAGTGACCCTGCTCGGCCTTCATGCGCTCAGGCCGCATGAGAGTCACGACGAGGCGGCAGCACAACGGCTGGCGGCGCGGATCGCAGCGTGCGGCTTTTGGACGACGCCGATCGCCGTGGAGCCTACCCTGCACGTCATTCTCGACGGCCACCATCGCTGGCGCGCGGCGCACCTGCTGGCGCTTTCATACGTGCCGGCTGTCGTCGTTTCCTACGACGATCCCGGCATCACCCTCGGTAGCTGGCGTGCCGATGAAGCCGTCAGCCCCAACCGCGTTCTGGACTGCGCTGCATCCGGCGCGCTTCTGCCGATCCGAACCTCGCGGCATTCGTTCGCGCCGGAGATCGGCCTGATCAATCTGCCGATCGCGGTGCTGGCACGCCAAGGACCGATCTCACGAACCGTTGCCGCCGCGTCGGCGTGACGACCACCGCCGCAAGCGCTTGCCCGTTTGGAGGATGAGCATGCTTCACGATACGCAGCTGTTGCCGCGATCGCACCGCCGCGAGCATATGCGGGCGTGGAAGCCCGGCGTGCTGGCGCCGCTGCTGGAGCCGTCGATCGGCGACTTCATCTACCGCACACCCGGTGCCATCGTCGACCTGGTGCGTCGGCACGGCTCGCCTCTCCATCTGATCCGACCGGACATCCTGCAGCGCAATGTCCACGCCATGCGCGCCGTCCTGCAGCGGCACATCCAGCACCACGAAATCTTCTACGGCGCCAAGGTCAACAAGTCGCCGGCGCTGGTGCGTGCCGCGATCGACGCGGGCGCTGGAATCGATGTCTCGAGCCCTTACGAGTTGAAGGATGCGCTGCGCGCCGGCGGCGATCCCCGCCGGATGTGCGCCTCGGGTCCGGCCAAGACCCCGGCCTTTCATGCCGACCTCGTCCGGCACGGAGTCATCGTCTCCCTCGATTCACCACAAGAGCTGAGCGCACTGGAAAGCCAGATGGATGCCGGCCCGAGCGTCCGGCGCGCGCGCGTGCTGCTGCGCTATCAGCCGACCCTCGCGCGCAACAGCCGCTTCGGCATGCCAGCGCAGGATGTGCGTGACTGCCTGCGTCGCCTGGCGCGCCGGCCGGACCAAGTCGACTTCCTCGGCTTCCACTTTCACCTCAGCGGCTATGCCTGCCAGGATCGCGTCACTGCGCTGTTCGAGCTGGCCGACGTCATCGGCGAAGCGCGTCGACTGTCGCTGGTTCCCAAGATCGTCAATATCGGCGGCGGACTCCCCGTCCGTTACGTGGGAGCTGACGCCTACGAGGCCTTTTTGCGCCAGCAAGGCCCCGATCATTACCGCAATCGCAAGGTGCCCGCCTCCTTCTACCCCTATGGGAACAGGACGGATGCCTGCGCATGGTTGGAGCGGTTTCTCACCGCGTCCGGCACGGACGGCCAGCGCGTCAGTACCTTCCTGGCGCGTCAGGATCTTACCTTGGCATTGGAGCCCGGGCGCAGCCTTGCCGACCAGGCCGCGTTCTCCGTGTTCGCCATCACGCGCGTCAAGCCGCTGGCTGACCGGCGCTGCGTGATTTTCATCGAAGGCAGCAGCTTCAGCGCGTGCGAGACGTGGTTCGCATCGGAGTTCCTGGTCGATCCGATCCTCATCTCCAGCGCCACCGCAACACCTGCCGACGGTGTGTTCCCCGCCTACATCGCCGGGCACAGCTGTCTCGACGAGGACGTGCTGACGAACCGCCTGATCGAATTCCCCACTGTGCCGCAACCCGGCGACCTGCTGGTCTACGCCAACACCGGCGGCTACCAGATGGATCTCCTGGAAAACGAGTTCCACCGCCATCCCATGCCCCGCCGACTGGTGCTGGATGCCGGCGGCGGGACGACGCGCGCCATCCCGGACACCCTCGACGGAGACCTGCGATGATCATCACGAAAGTGACGGATCTGATCGGCAACACGCCCATCTTGGCGCTGCCGATCCCTGCCCGCGATTCCACGCTGTTCCTGAAGATCGAGAAGATCAATCCCGGCGGCAGCATGAAAGACCGCATGGCCCGCAGCATGATCATGGCCGCCCTCAAGGACGGCCGGCTGAAGCCCGGCGGGACCGTCGTCGAATCATCGTCCGGCAACACCGGCATCGGCCTCGCCCTGGTCGCCCTGGAGCTTGGTCTGCGCTTCATCGCCGTGGTCGACCACCACGCCGCACCCGACAAGATCAGCACCATGCGCGCGCTGGGGGCGACGATCCGCTATGTCGACGGCACCTACCGCGAAGATGAGGTCGCGGTCGTCGAACGCCAGCGCCTGGCTGCGGAGATAGCATCGCAGATGTCCAACGCGATGTTCATGAATCAATCCGACAACCCCGCCAATCCCGCAGGCTATGCCGGATTCGTCCGGGAGGTGATCCGCCAGCTCGACGGCCACCTGAACGCCTTCGTTGGTTGTGTCGGCACCGGTGGTTCCATGGCCGGCATCAGTGGGGGGCTCAAGCGACATGACCGCGACATCAAGGTTATCGCCGTCGAGCCGGCTGGATCGATCATCTTCGGTCAGCCGGGACATCCCTACTACCAATCCGGCACCGGCACACCACAGGGCGACACCGTCGGCAAAGTGGTGGACTACGCCTGCATCGATGAAGGCGTGCAGGTCACCGACCCGCAGGCCTTCGAGACGGCGCGCTTCATCGCCCGTAGAACCGGCCTTCTGGTGGGTGGATCGACCGGTGGCGCGATCTACAAGGCGCTGCAGTTCATCGATGCCCGCAAGATCGGCGGTCATGTGCTCAGCGTCGTGGCCGACGGCGGCGAAAAATACCTGCACACGGTTTACAACGACGAATGGATGACGCGCCGCAACCTTCTTGACCCCGGCATCGCCGCCGATCTGGAGCGATGGCTGGGCTAATGCACGCACCAACCGCCACGGCGACACCCCGCGTCGTGATCGGCCTCCTTCTGGGACTTCAGTTCGTGTCGATGGGAGCCATGGAAATGAGCGGCCCTTTCTGGCCGCTCTATCTGAAACCGCTCAGCTCTTCGGAATGGGTGTTCAGCCTGGCGGGCATCGGCGTCTATGTCTGTCCCATGATCGGGATCATGGCGACCAGTGCTTTCTGGGGTCGCATCGGCGATCGCTACGGCAACAAGCTGATGATGATCCGGGCCCTGCTTGGGCTGTGCGTCACCCAGCTTCTCATCGCCTTTACCACCGACGTCTGGGTCATCCTGGCCCTTCGCTTCCTGCAGGGGGCTTGCGCAGGTTACGTCGCGCCGGCGCAAGCATATGGCGTGCAGATCGAGACACCGGCGCGCCGCGCGCAGCTGTTTGCGCACCTGCAGATCGCCACCAATGTCGGCTCCTTCGCCGGTGCCGTCTTCGGCGGCCTCATCCTGGATCGCGCGCCGTTCGCGCTGATCAACATCACCGCCGGTATCCTTTGCGCGCTGTGTGCGGCAGTTGCCTGGCTTGCCCTGCCCGACATGACGCCGGTCCCGCCTGCCGCGGCCGCGGCCAAGGACCGCAAGCCATCGCAACACGGGTCGCAAGACCCGCGCCGCGTCCTGCCGATCGCCGGCCTGATCATGCTGCTGTGTCTGCTGCTGGCCAGCCGGATGATCACGCAGACGCCGTTTTCTCTTTACGTCCAATCGGTCTTTGGCGCGAGCAACGGACTGACCGGCCTGTGCTATGGCCTGCTCGCGTTCGGTTTCATCGTCTCGGCGTCGCGATGGGCACGGGTGTTTTCCGGCAAGCCGCTGGCAGAAATGCTGCGCGGCCTTATGGCCGTGGCCGCCGCCTGCGCCCTGCTCACCTTGATCGCCGGGTCCACCCGTACGATCACCGTCTTCATTGCCCTCTACTTCGTCTGGGGCGTCCTGCTGGGTGCCACCACGCCGGTGCTGACGGCAGCGATCTCGGCCGCCACTGACCTGCAGCGCCAGGGCAGGATCCTGGGCATCGCACAGTCGGCGCAACAATTCGCCTCCATCGTCGGCATCGCGTTGGGAGTCTGGCTCAGCGCCGCCACTGGGCTGGAGTCGATCTATTTCTTCGTCGCGCTCGCCTACAGCTTGGCTCTGGGCGCGACGATCGCCCTCTGGTACGGCTACGCACGACATCGTTCGTGAACTAGACGATGGCAAAGGAAGTCGGAATGAGACGTCGGTCGTGTCTTGCAGCAATCACCGCCTGGGTGACCTTGCCCGCCGTGGCATGGTCACAGGGCGCGGATGGTACCGGCGCGCAGCCCGCGATGATCAGCGTGACCGATCTCGCAGGAAGGCAGGTCAAGGTCAGGGCACCGGTCAAGCGCGTCCTGCTGGGTGAGGGACGCCTGCTCCACCTGTTTGCCGCGTTGGACAACAAGGCGTTGCTGGACCGCATCGCTGCCTGGCGCAACGACATGATCCAGGATGATCCCGCCAGCTACCGGCAGTATCTGGCGGCTTTTCCAAAGCTGGCGCAGATCCCACGGTTCGGCGGCAACGAAGGCAGCATCATCGATATCGAGCGGGCGATCGTGCAGAATCTCGACGCCGTGATTCTGAACATCGAAACCAAACGCTCGATGGAAGACGCCGGCTATATCGAGAAGCTGGCGGCCCTTGATATTCCCACGATCTATGTCGACTTTCGCCACGACCCCGTGGCCAATACGGAACCCACGATCCGGCTGCTGGGCACGCTCCTGGGCCGCCAGGATCGCGCCGAGGAGATCATCGCCTTCCGCAACGAGCAGCTGCGCCGCGTGAGCGACGTGATCGCCGCTCGCGCACCGCAGCGCCCCCGTGTCTTCATCGAGCGCATGGGCGGCTTCACGGACGACTGCTGCCTGTCCTTCGGGGATGGCAACTTCGGCCGGTTTGTCGACATGGCCGGCGGCAGCAACATCGCCAAGGGCCTCATTCCGGCGACCTTCGGCCAGCTCAATCCCGAGCAGGTCATTGCCGCCGACCCGGACCACGTCATCATCACCAGCGCCGACTGGCAGGCCCACGTGCCCGGCGGACACTGGATCGCGCTGGGGCCGGGCAGCGACGCGGCCGAAGCCCGCCGCAAGCTGGCATGGTTTACCGCCAGGCCAGCCTATACAGACATCAAAGCCCAGAAGCGCCGGGCCTTTTGTGGAATCTGGCACCAATTCTACAACAGTCCCTATGACTTCGTTGCCGTTCAGCGCCTTGCCAAGTGGTTCCACCCGTCCTTGTTTGCCGATCTCGACCCCGACGTGACATTCCGTGCCTTCCACGAACGGTTTCTGCCCGTCGACTACCGGCCCGGCTACTGGGTATCGCTCGAAGAGCTCTAGCCGATGACACCCTCCTCCGAAGCGATCCTCTCCACAGGGCGCGAGCGCTATCGTGCGCTGGTCGGGCGACGCCTGCTGCTGCTGGCAACGCTTGCATTGCTGCTGTGCGTCAGCCTCGTCATCGATATATCGACCGGTCCTGCCCGCTATTCGGTGCTGGATGTCATACGGACCATCACGACCCCGTCGGAGGTTGATGCCCAGCGCCGCGTGATCATCTGGTCGATCCGCGCGCCCTCGGCGCTGATGGCCCTCGCGGTCGGCATGGCGCTATCCGTAGCCGGCGGCCAGATGCAGACCATCCTGAACAATCCGCTGGCAAGCCCATTTACGCTCGGCATCTCGGCGGGAGCCAGCTTCGGTGCCGCGCTGACGCTCGCCTTCGGCATCGCGCTGCTGCCTGGGTCGGTCGACTACACGGTGCCGCTGAACGCCTTCGCTGTCGCCATGTTGACGGCGCTCGTCATCCACACCGTCAATCTGCGGCGCGGCGCCACGGTGCAGACCATCATCCTGCTGGGCATCGCACTGGTTTTCACTTTCAACGCACTGCTGGCGATCGTGCAGTATTTCGTATCGGACCAGGCCGTCGCTGCGATGATTTTCTGGACGATGGGCAGCCTGACCAAGGCGACCTGGCCCAAGCTTGCCATCGCCGTCGCCGTAATCGTGGCGGTCCTGCCGATCTTCGTGCGCCAGAGCTGGGCACTGACCGCCCTGCGGATGGGCGATGCCAAGGCGGCCAGCTTCGGCGTGCGCGTCCATCGCCTGCGTCTTCAGACGCTGCTGCTGGTGGCGCTCTTGGCTTCGGTTCCCGTCGCTTTCGTCGGGACGATCGGCTTCGTCGGCCTGGTCGGCCCGCACATTGCGCGCATGATGATCGGCGAGGATCAGCGCTTCTTCCTGCCGGCAACCGCGCTGTCGGGCGCCTTGATCCTGTCGCTGAGCTCGATCGTCAGCAAGTCCCTGATATCGGGCGTGATCATTCCTGTCGGCATCGTGACCTCGCTGGTCGGCATGCCGCTGTTCTTCTACCTGATCCTGCGCAGCGGGAGGCAATCTTGGTAGCGATCGCGCTGGAGGGTCTCGGCGCTGCCTACGGCAACAAGCACGTCCTCAGCGACATCACGACGCCGGCTTTCAACGGTGGCGAGATTGTCGCTGTCATCGGCCCGAACGCTGCGGGAAAATCGACACTGTTCCGGCGGATCGCCGGCATCATCGGCGGACCCGGTCGAATCGCGCTCAGCGGTGTGCGTGACGGGAGCCGGTCCGTCGCCTACATGCCGCAGGACGACACCGCGACCGTCGCGCTCACGGTCTACGAGTCCATTCTGCTGGCCGCCAAGCAAGGCGGCGCATGGCGTGTCGGCGCCGGCGATCTGGCGCGCGTGGACAAGACGATCGCCGATCTGCAGATCGGCGATATCAGCTTTCGCTATCTCTACGAGCTGAGCGGTGGGCAAAGGCAGCTTGTCGGCATCGCCCACGCCCTTGCCCGTGATCCCGACGTGCTGCTGATGGACGAGCCGACAAGCGCCCTTGATCTGTACCGCCAGATGGAAGTCCTCGGCCTGATCCGGCGGCTGGCCGAAGAACGGGCCATGGTCGTCTTTATCGCTCTGCACGATCTCAATCACGCCCTGCACTTCGCCGATAAGGCATTGCTGGTGAGCGGTGGCACCGTGCAGCGGTGCGGCACTTGCGACGAGGTCATCACCGACGCCATGCTGCGGGATGTCTACAATGTCGTTGCCCGCATCGAACGCTGCTCGCGCGGACAGCGGCACGTGATCGTCGACGGCGTCTTCGTCAGAGAGCACGCCCCGGCGTAGCGACGCCTGGAGGAAAGTCATGCCGATCATGCACCCCTACGGATCCTGGCTGTCGCCTGTCACATCGGACCTCATCGTCGCGGAGTCCATTGGGCTGTCGGATGTCCAGCTCGACGGTACGGCGATCTGCTGGATCGAAGCCCGCCCGCGCGAGAAGGGGCGCAACGTGCTGGTGCGCCATCGCGCCGGACAGACGCCGCTGGAGCTTGTACCGGCGGACTTCAACACGCGCACCCGGGTGCATGAATATGGCGGCGGCGCCACGGTGGTGCAGGACGGCATCGCCTACTGCTCGAACATGGCCGATCAACGCCTGTGGCGCTGCGCGCCGGGTGGCGCTCCCGTAGCGTTGACGCCGCCATCCAACGCGACCGAGGCCGGCTACCGCTACGCCGATGGCATCATCGACGCACGGCGCGGCCGCTGGATCGGCGTGCGTGAAAGCCACACAGGTGCCCACGGCGCGGTCGAGAATGCCATCGTCGACGTCGATCTCGCAGCAGGCGGCGCCGGCCGCGTGCTCGCCAGCGGCAACGACTTCTACGCCGCGCCGCGGCTGTCACCCGACGGCCGCCGGCTGGCCTGGCTGACATGGCGCCACCCGAACATGCCGTGGGTGGAAACCGAGCTGCGCGTTGCCGACGTTGCGCCCGACGGCTCGCTCGCCGCCGAGAGGCTGGTGGCCGGCGGCGCCGGCGAGTCGGTGCTTCAACCGGCATGGTCGCCGGACGGAACCTTGTATTTCATCTCCGACCGCAGCGGCTGGTGGAACCTCTACCGGCTGGAAGGTGCCACGCCACGCGCGCTGGCACCGCGCGCCGCCGACTTCGCTCAGGCGCCCTGGGGATTCGCCTTTTCGAGCTACGCGTTCGCGGGCGCCGACACCATCGTCTGCAGCTTCTGGGAGGACGGCATCGGCCGGCTGGCGCGACTGGACCTCGCGTCCCTGCAGCTGACACCGATCGATCTGCCCTACACCGACTACAGCTACATCAGGGCACACGCGGGCGAGGCGGTCTTCCGTGCCGGGTCCGCCACCCAGCCTGCGGCGATCGTGCGCCTGGACCTCGCGACCGGCCGGACGGAGGTGCTGCAGCGGGCGGCGACGCTCGATCCGGATCTGTCGCGCTATTTCACCAAACCGCAGCATGTGTCGTTCCCGACCACGGGCAATCGAAACGCCTATGCTTTCTATTATCCACCGCACAATCCCGACCATGTCGGGCCGGAAGGCAGCAAGCCGCCGCTCCTGGTGAAGTGCCACGGCGGTCCCACCGCGTTCTCGCCCGGCGTGCTCGACCTGCGCACACAGTACTGGACCAGCCGCGGGATCGCCGTGGTCGACGTCAACTACGGCGGCAGCACCGGCTACGGCCGCGCCTACCGCGACCGACTGCAGGGGCAATGGGGCGTCGTCGACGTCGATGACTGCATCAACGGCGCCCTCCATTTGGCCAAGTCAGGGCTGGTGGACGGCGAGCGGATGGTGATGACCGGCGGCAGCGCCGGCGGCTATACGACGCTGATGGCGCTGGTGCGCAATGCCTTCGCCGGCGGCGCCAGCCACTATGGCGTGAGCGACGCCACCGCGCTGGCCCGCGACACACACAAGTTCGAGTCGCGCTATCTCGACTGGCTGATCGCGCCGCTCGCGGGCAACGAGCAGCTCTATCGCGAGCGCTCGCCGGTGCACCATGCCGATGCGCTGCGGCGGCCCGTCATCTTCTTCCAGGGCGATGAGGACAGGATCGTTCCGCCCAGCCAGACCGAAACCATGGTCGAGGCGCTGCGCCGCAACGCGGTTCCGGTCGGCTACATGCTGTTCACCGGCGAGCAGCACGGCTTCCGCCGCGGCCCCAACATCATGCGCGCCCTTGATGCCGAGCTCTACTTCTACGCCAACCTCGTCTTCAAGACCGGGCTGGTGTTTTAGACCCAGCCCTCCCCCAACGCAGTTGGGGGAGGTGGCCGAAGGCCGGGGGGGACCCCACGTGGTCTCAGTTACTAAGACCGCGTCGGCTCCCCTCCGCCTAAATGCCCCTCAGGCGCCGAAGCCGCCGTCGATGGTCTGCATCGAGCCCGTGATCATGGCGCCGTGCGGCCCGGCCAGGTAGGCGGTGAGCTCGGCGATCTCGCTGCCGTGCGCATGGCGCTTGATGGCCATGAAGCTGTGCATCAGCGGGGCCATCGGGCCGTCGGCGGGGTTCATGTCACTGTCGGTCGGGCCCGGCTGAACGCTGTTGACCGTGATGCCGCGGGCGCCGAAGTCGCGCGCCAGGCCGCGCACCATGCCCTGTACCGCCGACTTGGTGAGCGCATAGGCGGCACCGCCGGCGAACGGCATGCGATCGCCGTTGACCGAGCCGATCACGATGATGCGGCCGTTGTCGTTCATCTTGCGCGCCGCCTCGACGGCGGCGTGATACGGCGCACGCACGTTGACGTCGATCATGCGGTCGATCGCGTCGGGATCCAAGGTCAGCGGATCGCCCAGCATCGCGGTGCCGGCATTGATGACGATCACGTCGAGCGCACCGCGCCCCGCCACCGTCTTGATCAGTGCATCGCGATCGGTACTGTCGGCGCGGACCGCCTCGGCGCCGGTCTCGGCGGCCAGCGCGTCCGCCGCCGCCTTGGCGCCGGCATAGGTGAAGGCGAGCTTTGCCCCACCTTTGGCAAAGCGGCGCACGATGGCCGCGCCGATACCCCGGCTGCCGCCAAGGACCAGGACATTCTTACCCGTGAAATCAGCCATGACGGCCTCCTTGAGTTTGTATAGTGACTGCTATATATACCTTCTGTGCCGAGTTCAAGGATTTAATATAGTGGGTACTATAGAAAATTCGCATGCACGGGGGCGGCCGCGGACCTTCGACATGGACCAGGCGGTCGACACCGCGATGAAGCTGTTCCATGCCCGCGGCTATGACGCCGTGGGCGTGGCCGAGCTTGGTGCCGCGTTCGGCATCACGCCGCCCAGCTTCTACGCCGCCTTCGGCAGCAAGGCCGGCCTGTTCGCGCGCGTTCTGGAACGTTACGCCAACAGCGATTCCGATCTCTTCGCCTACGCTCGCGCTAAGGGCGGCTCTGTCGCCGCAGTGGTCACGCGCATGCTGCTATACGCCGCCGAGATCTATCCCGACTGCGACGGGGTTGCCGGTTGCCTGGTGGCGGACGGTGCCCGCAACAGCGCCGATCCCGAGGCGCGCGCGCTGACGGCGGCCATGAAGCAGCAGGCCCGCACCGCCCTGCGTGACTTCATCGCCACGGAGTATCCGAAACGCGCCGATGCCCTGGCGGGGTTCGTGACGATCGCGCTCGCCGGCATGTCAGCCGCCGCGCGCGATGGCGCTGATCGTGCGTCCCTCGAAGCATTCGCCGAGAGCATGAGCCGCGCCTTCCGCCGCGAGGCTAAAGGAGCCTGACACTGGCGTGTGTCGCTGCTGGGAGCGCGGGCGTCTCGCCCGCATCGGCGCGCCAGCGCCGACTATTGAAGTTTCGCCCTCCGCTGGCGCTGCGGGCGAATGCGGGCGGGACGCCCGCGCTCCCGGCATCAGGCCACAACCGTCGCCAGCCACTGTGCGTCGAGCGGCGAGGGTCGGCGCCGCAGGCGGCTGTCGAGCAATGTGCGGGCTTTCGCGGCTTCGCCGGCCTTGATCAGCGCCACCAGCAGAGTGTCCTCGACCACCTGGCGCTGGGCGTGGCTGCCGCCGATGCGCACGACCTCGGCGGCCAAGGGCTCCAGGACCTGCACGCAGCCCCGGTAGTCGCCGTCGGCGAAGGCACGCGCGGCGCGGCAGATGCCGGGCACCACCGGCCCCGGCGCCAGCTTGCCGTCCCTGACCCGCGTCTCCAGCGCCTCGAGGCGCTGCTCAAGACCGGCGCGATCGCCGTTGGCGGCGGCCATCATCGCCATATGCACGTCGGCAAACGGCACCCCGGCTTTGGGGAAAGCACGCTCGGCATACGCCACGGCGTCCTGCCAGACGTCGGCCGGCACGGCATGGCCGTAGAGCCCGAAGCGCCACAGCAGGGAGACACCGTCGGTGACGACGTTGATGGGCGGCGCCTTCGAGACCTTGGGCTGCACGCGGTCGGCATAGATGGCAAGCGCGCGCTGCGCGTCGCCCTGCTGCAGCGCCAACAGGGCCTGGTGCCACGAGATATGGCCATGCAGGATCCCGGCCCGATCATAGTCGGGCAGCCACCCGGCGATCAGGGCCTCGGCGTCGGCGGCGGAGCCATCCTCGAACATCGCGTGGGCCAGCGCATGGACGGCATTGGCATTCTCGCGCCGCCGCTCGAAGCCGCGCTGCGTCAGCTGGCGGCCAGCACCGACAGAGCCGTTCTCGGTATGCGACCAGCCGAGATAGGTCAGGAACCACCAGTCGTCGCCGTAGTGGCGGGCGTGGCGCTCGCAGAGATCGACGCGCGCCTGATCGTGATCGGCCATGCCGGAGAACGCGAACAGGCCGAAGGCGCCCAGCGGCAGGGAAAGAATGAAGGCATCGCGCGGCCAGTGTTCGAGATGCGCCAGGGCGCCCTGCAGCGATTTCGCCGGCTGGCCTTCCATGCCCAGCGCCAGGATCTCGACGTGGCTGCGCTCGCGCTCGGTACCGTGACGTGCCACCAGCTCGCGTGCCGCCGCTGCTTCGGCCTTGGCCTGCTGTCCCTGACCATAGAGGAAATGCTCGCGTGCGCGGGCGATATGCGCCAGGGCAAAATCGGGATCCGCCGCAATGGCGCCGTCCAGCGCCTGGGCGGCGCCGGGCCAGGCTGCCAGCATCAGGTCGATGCCCTGCCGATAGGCCGCGGCCGCGGGCTCAGACGAGGTCGACAGCGGCAGGCCATAGCGGTCAAGACAGCCCATCGGACAGCTCCATGGTGATCAGGCACGATGCTCGCAACCCATTGTGCTGATCGAACACGCCGTCCGCCAGTACCCGCGTTGCCCGCCGTCATCCCGAGCGCAGCGAGGGATCTCCTGGGAATGGAGTCTCCGTTCGCAGGAGATCCCTCGCTGCGCTCGGGATGACGGAGCGGACTACGAGCGGCCGCCGTCGACGGAGAGGATCTGGCCGGTGATCCACGCGGCCTGGTCGCTGGCCAGGAACAGCGCGGCGTTGGCGATGTCGGTCGCCTGGCCCACACGACGGGTGTGGATGGACTCGATCAGGCGCTGCTGACCTTCGGGACCGTAGGTCTGCCATTGCCGTTCGCTCGACGGATTGGAGCGCACGAAGCCCGGCGCCACCGCGTTGGTGGTGATGCCGAAGCGCGCCAGGTCCTGCGACAGCTGCCGGGTCAGGCCGACCATGGCGTGCTTGGCCGCGGTATAGGCCTGGATGCCGGTGAGGCTGGGCCGCAGGCCGGCGCCCGAGGCGATGTTGACGATACGGCCGTAGCCGGCGGCGCGCATCGGCGCCGCGGCGGCCTGCGCCAGCCAGAAGGCGCCGTCGACATTGGCCGCGAAGATCACCCGCCAGTCATCGGTGCCGATATCCTCGATCGGCCGCCCGACCTGGCCGCGCACGCCGCCGGCGGCATTGACCAGAATGTCGAGACGGCTGTCGCTGGCCAGCACGGCATCGACGAGCGCGTGCGCCGCCGCTCGGTCGCCGATATCGGCGACGTGCGCGGTCATGCCGTGCTGGCCGGCGAAGCGCTGCACGCCGTCGCGATCGACATCGCTCAGGTGCACGCGCGCACCGGCCTCGGCAAGGCCCAGCGCAATGGCCTGACCGATGCCCTGCGCGGCGCCGGTTACGAGCGCGGTGCGACCGTCGAAGGTGATGTGCATGTGTCGATCAGCCGTTGCATGGTGTCGGCGGATTGCGGCCGGCGCCCCTCCTCCACATCGTGGATCAGGTCGACCAGCGCACGGATCGCCGGCGTGTCGACGCCGGCCTCGGTACCGAGCCGGGCGATGATGCCGATCTGGGGATCGACCTCGGTCTTGCGCTTGCGCACCGCCAGGTCGCGCCAGATGCCGGAGTGCGTCTTGGCGGTATGGCGGTTGAACTCGGCCAGCGCCGCAATGCTGGCGCGCGACTGCTGGGCGCTGGCATCCGGCGCGAAGGCACCCGGATCGAAACCGTTGAAGCCCACCGGCCGGACGCCGCGCGCGGCGGCGACCTGCATGACCTCGCGGCCCAGGCGGTCGAACACGGCGAAACGCCGCGGATCGGCGAAGTTGTCGGCCATCGAGTCGCCGTTCAATGCCGTGGCGAACAGCATCGCGCCGTAGGCGAGCTTGCCCCAGAGGTAGCCCCAGATATTGTCGGTCAGCACCGCGTCGGGTTCGAAGCGCTGCAGCAGCGCATGCATCGCGCGCGTGCGCTCCTGGATGGTGCCGTCGATCTCGCCGACCACGACGGCGGCGCGGTTGCCGAACAGGATGCGGCCGGGCCCCAGCCAGTCGGCGCCGAAATTGACGAAGCAGCCCATGGTGCGCGCGGCGCCGATCCGGGCGCTGATGGCAAGCTCGTTCAGGCCGTTCTGCGCCGAGAGCACGTAGCCGTCCGGCGCCAGGTGCCGGGCAACGCCCTCCAGCGCCGCTTCCGTGGCATGCGCCTTCACTGCCAGCACGATGCGGCCGTACGTGCCTTCGAGTGCGTCGGGCGTCACGGCCGGAATGACCTGCGTGAAGGTGTCGACCGGCCCCTCGATGGCGAGGCCTGACGTGCGACAGGCATCGACATGCTCGCGCACGACATCAACCAGCAGCACCGGCACGCCGGCGCGCGCCCAATAGGCGCCCAGCGTACCGCCGATCGCACCGGCGCCCCAGATCACGATCGGCTCCTGCGATGTCGTGCTCATGCGATGTCCTTGCGCAGAACGTCCTTGTGCGTGGCGAGGTTGAGCACGCCGTCGGTGCCGATCCAGCCGCGCGCCATGCCCAGCGTGTTGAACGGCGCGCAGACCTGGCCGAACGAGTCGATCGCGACCAGCCCGGCGCCGATCTTGTGCGCGGACAGCACGTCGAACACCAGCGCATCGGTCGCCTGGCGCAGGCTCTGATTGGCATAGGACATCCGGGCCGCAACGTCATAGGCCGCGACCCGGCGCATGAAGACCTCGCCCTGGCCGGTGCATGATACCGCA
This sequence comes from Vineibacter sp., assembly GCA_035279205.1. Classification (GTDB taxonomy): domain Bacteria; phylum Pseudomonadota; class Alphaproteobacteria; order Reyranellales; family Reyranellaceae; genus Vineibacter. The sequence continues at coordinate 3,016 of DATEIF010000847.1, read as the reverse complement.
CAGACGCCGTTGCGGGCGTAGGTGCCGGCGCCGATGATGGGCGTGTCGCCGACGCGCCCTGCCGGCTTGTTGTTGAAGCCGCCGGTGGACGTGCCGGCCGCCAGGTTGCCCTCGCGGTCCAGTGCAACGGCGCCCACCGTGCCATGACGCTCCGCCTCGGACGCCAGCACGAGGGTGCCGCGCTTGGCGCGCGCTTTCAGCGAGGCCAGCGCCTGTACGCGCCGCTCGGTGGTAAAATAGTCGTTGGCGACGATCGCCAGGCCCTGCGCCCGCGCGAACGCATCGGCGGCGTCACCCGACAGCAGCACGCAGTCTGACGCATCCATCACCGCCCGTGCCGCCCGGATCGGGTTGCGGATGGTGCGCACGGTGCAGACGGCGCCCGCCGCCAAGGTGGCGCCGTCCATGATGGACGCATCAAGCTCATGCGCCGCCTCTTCCGTCAGCGCCGCGCCGTGGCCGGCATTGAAGTGCGGACTGTCCTCCAGCGCGACGACGGCGGCCGTGACCGCATCGAGTGCCGAGCCGCCTTTGGCCAGGATCTTCCATCCCGCCCGCAGCGAGGCCTCCAGGTGCGCCCGCGTCTCGGCCCAATCGGCCTCGCTCTGGAGATCGGCGGCCAACGTACCGCAGCCACCGTGGATCGCGATTGCCGGAAGGGACATAAGGTTTTCCTATCTTACCTCCCCCACACAGTGGGGGAGGTGGCCGAAGGCCGGAGGGGGAGCCGACGTGGTCTCAGTTACCTAGATCACCCCGGCTCCCCTCCGCCCCCTCCGGGGGCACCTCCCCAGCTTCGCTGGGGAGGAAACACAACGTTACTTCGCCGGGCGGATGTTCATGGCCAGCGTGTCCTCATCGACGCGCGGCTTGATCGTCACCTTGGCCTTCTGCATGGCCCAGGCCGAGCCGACCGAGACCAGCGACAGTCGCGGACGGTCGACCGCCACGATCTCGTTGGCGCGCTCCAGCAGGGCGCGGCGCTTGGCGTCGTCCATCTCAATGGCGGCGTCCTGCAGGACCTTGTCGAGCTCGGCGTTCTTGTAGCCCAGCACGTTGAAGGCGCCCATGCGCTTCTCCTTGTCGTTGGAGTGCGCCACCGACGAGAGCGTGTAGTGCGCCTCGCCGGTCAGGGTGCCCCAGCCCGACATCGCCATCGAATAGTCGCCGCGCGTGCGGGCCGGGAAGAACACGGCGCCGGGCTGCGCGTTGGCCTGTGCCTCGATGCCGATCGCCGCCAGCATCTGCGCGATCGAGGTGCCCACCTGCCGGTCGCCGGGCAGGCGGTCGCTGGTGAAGCTCAGCGTCACCTTGAAGCCGTTGGCGTAGCCTGCCTCGGTCAGCAGCTGCTTGGCGCGCGCCGGATCATACTTCGGCTCCGGCACCTTCTTGCTGTAGCCGAAGATGCCGGGTGTCACGAGCTGGTTCTGCGGTTTGCCCAGGCCCTCCATGGCGATCTCGGCCAGCGCCTTGCGGTCGATCGCCAGATCGATGGCCTCGCGCACCTTGGGATTCTGCAGCGGGTTCTTGTCGAGCGCCGAGCCGTCCTTGGCGGTGACCTGGGCCGGCTTGTCGCGCAGGTCGAGCTCCATGTTGAAGATGTAGACCGTGTCCACCTTCACCACCGAGAGCTTGGAGTCGCGCTCCAGCGTCGGCACGTCCGACGCCGGCGCACGCACGATCAGGTCGACCTGGCCCGCCTTCAGCTGCGCCACGCGCGCGGCATCGTTGGCGATCTCCTTGCGCACGTGGCGCTGCCAGGGCTCCTTGGGGCCCCAGTAGCCGTCGAAGCGCTCCAGCACCAGCTGCTCCTTGGGCGTCCACGACACGAACTTGTAGGGCCCGGTGCCGATGGCGGCCTTGCCGGTGTTGAACGCCTCGTTGGCGGTGTCCTTGGTCAGGCCGGCCGCTGCCTTGTGCGAGACGATGAACAGGCGGATGAAGTCGTTGGGCAGGCTGGGCGCCGGCCCGTCGGTGATGATGTGGACCGTGTGCGGATCGACGATCTTGGTTTCCTTCACGCGGCGCACATAGATCGTCGTCGGATTGGGGCCGGCCACCGTCGGGATGCGCTCGATCGAGAACTTCACGTCCTCGGCGGTGAAGTCCGAGCCGTCGTGGAACTTCACGCCCGGGCGCAGCTTGAATTCCCAGGTCGTGGCATCGAGCGCCTTCCAGCTCAGCGCCAGCCGCGGCTCCAGCTCCAGCCCGTCGCCCGACCACACCAGGGTGTCGAACACGTGCTTCAGCGCCTCGGCATGCGTACCGGTCGCCGTGAAATGCGGGTCGATCGACTCGGGGCCGGCGCGCACGCCGATGGTGAGCGTCTGCGCCGCCACCGGCAGGGATGCCAGCGACAGGCAGGCCGCCGCGACCAGCGCGGCAGCAAAGGTGCGTCCATGGATCATCACGGTGAATCCTCCTGTTCGACGTGTGTTGGCCAGGCCGGCGAATCCGAGACCAGGCGGGCGAGCAGCTTCGACAGTACCTGCTGCTCGTCATTGGTGAGCGCGGCCAGCATCCGCCGTTCGCGCTCCAGCATCGCCGGCAGCGTTTCATCGACGATGCGGCGGCCTTCGGCGGTCAGCCGCAAGCCATAGCGGCGCCGGTCGAGCGGATCGGCAGCGCGGCGGATCAGGCGGCGGCGCAGCAGCTTCTGGATCGCGCGGCTGAGCGTGTTCTTGGGGAAGCCGGAGGACAGGCAGATGTCATTGGCGGTGATGCCGTCCTTCAGGAACAGCGAATAGAGCACGACATATTCCGGCCGCATCAGGCCGTAGCGGCGCTCGATCCAGCCATAGACCGGCACGTTGAACTGCAGTGCCAGATAGTTGATGCGGAACGAGAACCAGCACGGGTTCTCCCACAGCTTCACGGCGATGACCGGATGCAGCGCCGGTGTCTTGGCTGCCGGAAATCGCGCAATGGTGCCGGCCGATCGCTTCTGCGGGCTTGCCGCCATCCCCCGCCCCAATTAGTTCCATATGGAACTTGACGATACTTGCAGCCCTTGGTC